>JAGOMJ010000018.1 GCA_017993615.1 Smithella sp.
GTGAGCCAAGCTGAAAACGAGCGCAGCGAAGTTTGAAGCGTAAGGCGAACTATCCCCGAAGCGAGGTGGCGCGGGATGTGAGCCAAGCTGAAAACGAGCGCAGCGAAGTTTGAAGCGTAAGGCGAACTATCCCCAGGCGCGTAGCGCCGTGGGATTCTAGGAAAAGTGCACTGAAGCTTGCTGGTCGAACTATCCAATCCTGACGTGTCGAAATTGGAAACCATTTTCCGGATCGTAACCAGATAAAATGAAATCGCGGCATTGCATCCGCAACAAAATCATTGCTGATTTACGGTTTCTTCCTTTTAAAAATTATATTAAGTTTATGTGGCGTTCTCGTTTGTTTTGTGCTTAAGGAAACGCATAGTCACCTATTCTTCTAATCTTTTTGAAAAACAGCTTTTTGCATATATGGCTTATAAAAGAATGTCCTTGAATATAAACGGTATTTCGAGAAAGTTTTCCAAACTGGCCTATTCTCTTTCCGAATTAGCGGAAAACTTTTCCCTCATTCCTAATAACGATCCCAAGCAGGCTTTGCGCATTAAACGTTTTTTCATTTCAATATTTGTCTATCTTCTGAACATGCCGCTTTCTTATCTGGCGTACACCGGCGGCCTGATGGAGTTTAAAGAGCTCGTATGGGGTTGGAGTATCACGACGATTTTGATGATTATTTTGTATATCGTTTTTCGCAGCGGCCTTAATAAAAGAATGAAGGATCCCAGCCTGACCTTTGCCCAAATATCCGTTGCCAGTCTGGTTGTCATGTATGGCCTGTTCTTTGTTCCGGAAGCCAAGGGAATTCTTTTTGCGGTGTATGTTCTTATTCTGTTGTTCGGAACCTTTCGCCTGGACACACGTCAGTTTTTAAAAGCCAGCGCGTTTATTCTGGGGACATATGCGGTGGATATCTGTCTGCTTCAGATTTACCGGCCGGAGGCTATTCATCTCAAATTGGAGGTTCTTTACTGGTTCGCTCTGGGTGTTGTTCTTGCTTCCGTTTCTTTCATCGGCGGCAACATCAGCGCTTTGCGCCGTGATCTGGCTGTGAGCCACAAGCAGCTTCAGGCCTCTGTGGAAAAAATCCAGGCCATGGCGATACATGATGACCTGACGGGCTTTTATAATCGTCGTCATCTGATGGAGCTTCTTGAATCCGAGCATAACCGCTCGGTCCGTACCGGCGCGGTTTTTTCTCTGGCGATGATTGATCTTGATAAATTCAAAAATATTAATGACAAGTTCGGACACCAGGCCGGAGATGATGTTTTGATGACGTTTTCCAATGTGATCCGCAATGTTTTGCGAAAAACCGATTTCTGCGGCCGCTACGGGGGAGAGGAATTTCTGATTGTTCTGACGCAAACAGATCTGGAAGAGGCCAGAATTTTTGCCGAACGTATCCGTGCCTGCATTGAAGATTGTCTCGTTTTTGATCTGGAGCCCGACCGTCAATTGAAGGTAACGGTTTCCATCGGTTTGGCTGAACATTTAAAAAATGAAGGGATTGACCGGACCATTTTCCGCGCCGATGAAGCCATGTACAAGGCTAAAAAGAACGGACGCAACCGCGTGGAGTATTCGGAATAGCAGAAAACCCGTTGCCTTCGACTCTGATTCGGGATCATCCTTAAATTATTTTCAGAAAAAATCTGTGCCCGTCCAATTAATTTTTTCGTTTGTTTTTCCCGCTTGACAAACATTTTCAATTTATTTTAAGAAGAGAACAAATTGTACGTTCTTCATCTCACACTGTACGTTTCTCCCTCCGGACAAATCCATATAATATAAATTTTTTACATTAAAATAAAGATAGTTAGCTGTGCAGGATTTTCTTCGTTCTTAATTCTAAATCAGGGGAGGAAGGGGTTTATGAAAAAAATCGTTGTATTTTTATCTGTTTGTGTATTGGTTTTTTTTATGGCTGTAAGCGGCATGACTGCCGTCTGGCCTCCGGCAGGCTTCACGGAAAGCGTGGCGGACCAAAACATCGCGTTTCCGCAAACGAAGGCAACGGCCGTGACTGTTTTTGCACCCCTGCCGGCGTCGTGTCCATCCCACCCGGCAGCCTGCGACAAACTCAATTTTCTCAGAATCAGGCATATTCACGGACCGGACAATCCCTCCAACGCGGATAGAATTCTGATCGCGCAACCGGGTATTCTGGAGGGCGCATCGGCATTCTACAATGTCGCGGCCAATCTGGTGACGCGAGCATACGATGAGAAAGGCAAATTTGTGGAATTTTGGGCGATTGACAGACGATCAAATTGTCTCGAAGACATGAACGGCCTCAGGCTGGCAAGGGAAACCGGCAATCTGCGCGACATGGTGGATTATTATTACCGGAACAAACTGTACCACGGGCAGTATTTCCAGGGGTATTTTAAACCCTTGAGCGACGACGTGAAATGGCTCGTTGAAATGGGCATGGAGCAGACCCTGAAGGACTGGAACGAGATCATCACGCGCGGCATTCCCGACCCGACGGTTCGTCAGCAGAGAGTCTACATCGGCGGTCACTCTCTTGGCGGATTTCTGACAGGCGCTTATGCCTGTGCCGATTTTGACGGCGATCCGACAACACTTGCCGACGCGGGATACAATCAGGCTGCCGGCTATTTCGCTCTGGATTCCCTGATTACATCCGATCCGCTGCTTTCCGTGCAGGGAGGGGACTCGGCCACTCTGCGCTATCTGATGAGCAAGATACCCGACAGCGCTGTCTATTTAATGCGGAAGGGTTTGTTTGAACGATTTATCTTTCTTTCCGGCGTCATTACTCCTGAAATCATGAATCTACTGACCGGTGTCGGCTATGCTGCCATGGTCGCACCGAATGCAGAAACAGATTTAATATCGTATTTGCCGGCCTCAACCAGTGTCAAAAACTGCTACCGGTTTTACCATTCAAAAAATATATGGGATTACGCATTGGTCACTCCCTCCATCTACAAGTTCCGGTACACCAATCAGGCTTTGATGGCCCTGTTTATGGATGACAACGCAATGCCGATTAATATCATTCAGGCAAGCATGGGTTTTTTTGCGGGGGGAACGGTTGCGGAAAAACACTTTCCCTTCGGAAGCGGGGGAACGCTCGCCATTGCAAACAACAGCGGTACTGCCCTGAAAAAAGGACCGCTCTATCGATGGATCAATTACGATGAAATCGAAGGGTCTGCGATTCCGAACAACAATGACGGCGTGCCCTTTACTTCTGCCGCCAAGGAAGTAACCGATGCAAAGGATCTGGCGCGGTCTTTAGGCGCGCTGCCGATGGACTTTGTGGAAAAATATTTTCCGATGCGGCTGGCGGTCGAGTCTATGATGGGCAGCGATGTGATCGTGCATCCGGACGGTATTTCCCAACGGCCCGTTATTAATATTGTTGCGGGTGACGGCGCGAAACTCGGTTTGGACCAGTTGTCGCCGGATTCGCCCATTATCCCCGGATATAATCATCTGGACGTCCTGACGGCGGCAGCTGTACAAAATGACGGCGAACCGGAAAAGGTGACCACACATCTACTCGATTTCATCTTTTAACAGTTTCTTCGTAGAGAAAACCTGAACAAATCACGGCGTCCATAAATGGACGCCGCGATGCTTTCATCTTATACGTTCTTGAATTTTACCCCCCTTCGTGATACCTATTCCCAAAATGCTTTTGGCCGCGGCCCGTCGGGCGAAAGGACGAAAACTATTGAAATATTACCCTGTTTTTTTGGACATCAAGGACAAAATTTGCGTCATCGTCGGCGGCGGCGAAGTCGCCTTCAGAAAAGCTGAAAGACTTCTGGAGTTTGGCGCGAAAGTCTCCATTATCAGTCCGAAACTTGTCCGGGAGCTTGCCGCGCTCAAAGAGAAGAATCTGATTTCCCACATTGCCGCCGAATATGCCGGCGACTTGATTGACCGGGCTGTCCTGATTATCGGGGCGACCGATGACGAAAAGATCAACGCCCTCATAGCGCAGGATGCACGGGCCAGGGGCATACCTGTAAATATTGTCGACGATCCGCAAAAATGCGATTTTATTCTGCCCGCCATCGCCCAGAGAGGCGATCTGGTCATGGCTATCGGCACCGGCGGCAAAAGCCCGGCACTGGCGCGTCATTTACGGGAAGAGCTTGAAGAACAATACGGCAGGGAATACGCAATATTGCTGAATATTTTAGGAACCCTGCGCACCAAGATGGAAAAAAACGCCGGAATCGGCAGAGACTGGTTTGATGCCTTGATGGCGGCAGGCATCCTGGAATTGATCAAAGCCAAAGACAGCCAGAAAGTGCAGGATATCGTCAAGAAAATAACCGGTGAGGAGGTGGAATGTGAGTTTCGTTAATCTTGAAATGTTATCGTTTAACACTGCCCTTGTCCTCTGCGGCGCAAGCACCATCGGTTATCTGTCTTCGCTTCTTGTCAAAAAAGTAAAACTGGCTAAAATGTCCACTTGGGTTCTTGCCGCTGCTTTTGCATTTCTGACCGTTAAATTCTTTTTTGTCATGGTTAATTCTTCTTGGTTTGTAAATCCCGACTCCAAGGATTTTCTTTCCCTTTGTGCCTGGGCGGTGTGCGCAGTTTATCTGGTATTGCAATTTAAAACGAAAACCAGAGTGCTCGGGGCCTTTATTTCGCCGTTGATCCTGCTTTTTTTGATTGCGGCCGCCGGAGAGGAAGCGGGCAAATCTATTCGTCCGCAGAATCTGCAAAGCGGGCTGACCGCCGCCCATTTATTTTTGACCATTTTCGGGGAAGTGCTTTTTGTCATCGCTTCCTGCGCCGGATTGATGTTCATCATGCAAAATCGTCTGCTGAAGAGCAAGAAGTTAAGCGGTATGAGCAGACTTCTGCCTTCTTTAAACGATCTCGATAGAATCAACCATTTGTGTCTTTTATGGGGATTCCCGATTTTGAGTGTGGGCATTATTGCCGGAGTGATTTTCGCGGAGATGAGTTGGAAAACCGGCTGGCTGACCGATCCAAAAATCATCTGGACGTTTGCCGCCTGGATGATTTACGGTTTTCTGCTGCATCAGCGTCTGGCTATCGGCTGGAAGGGTTACCGGATGGCTCTCATTTCCGGGATCACCTTTATTCTTCTTATCGTGTCTTACGTTGGCGTGAAAATTTGCTGTCCGACGTTGCATAACTTTATTTAAATATGATTGTACTGACTGGTCTGAATCATAAAACAGCCCCCCTAGCTGTCCGGGAAAAAATTTTCGCCGGCTGTCAGGAGAAAAAAGATTTGCTCCCGGCGCTGCGTTCCATCGGCGGCGTGGAGGAGGTGCTGTATCTTTCCACCTGCAATCGTGTGGAGATTCTCGCCAGTGTTGCGGAAGACGGCAACGCTCTCAAAGAACTCAGCGGATTCCTGGCACGAAACGGCGGTTTGAACCAGGCCGAAGCTGCCAATAGCTTTTATGAATATCGAGGCGAAGACGCGGTGCGCCACATTTTCCGAGTGGCGTCCAGCCTTGATTCGATGGTTATGGGCGAAGCGCAGATTCTCGGGCAGGTGAAGGATGCCTATCGCGAAGCGCTGGCCGAATACGCTACCGGCGTCGTTATAAACCGTCTGATGCACTGCTCTTTCCGCGCGGCCAAACGCGTCCGCTCCGAAACCGGCATTGCCGTCAATCCCGTTTCGGTGAGCCACGCCGCGGTGGAGCTGGCCAAGAAAATCTTTGGAACGCTTACCGGCAAAATAATCCTGCTGATCGGCGCCGGAGAGATGGCGGAGCTCACCGGCACACAACTCATTGAAAAAGGCGCTCAGTCGATTATCGTGGCCAACCGGTCGCTGGCACAGGCCGAACTGTTGGCGGAAAAATTCCACGGTGAAGCGGTGGCGCTCGATGCCTTGGAGAAGAAGCTCATTGAGGCTGATATCGTCATCAGTTCCACGGGCGCTCCTGATTTTATTGTTACCGCTGATATGCTTAAAAAAATTCATCACCGGCGTAAAAACCGCCTGCTGTTTCTGATTGATATTGCCGTTCCGCGCGACATTGATCCGGACGCCAGTGAGCTGGAGAATGTTTATCTGTACAACATCGACAACCTTCAGGACATCGTTGACGAAAACATCAACGCCCGCCGGAAAGAGGCGATCAAAGCGGAAAAAATTATAGACGAAGAATTGGAGAGATTCATCAACTGGCAGAAGGAACTCGAATCCGTGCCGACAATCGTCTCCCTGCGCAACAAGGCTGATGATATCGTCAAGGCCGAAATAGAAAAAGCTTCCGGCTGGATGAATGATTTAAAAAAAGAAGATCAGGAGAAAATCGAGATTCTGATCAACTCCATCGTGAACAAGGTGCTGCACTCTCCGGTATCGGTGATGAAGGAAGAGAGCTCCGAATTCAACTCCCGCGACATCGTCGCGGCCGTGCGGAGACTGTTTCGATTGGATTGATGTAAAAGCAGTAAAAAGTAAAGGATGAATGGTGAATGACAAATATTAAAATAGGTACACGCGGCAGCAAGCTGGCATTGACGCAGACGAACTTTGTTGCCGATAAATTGAAGAAGGCCATACCGGATGCGGAAGTCGAAATCTGCGTCATCAAGACCAGCGGCGACATTATGCAGGATGTGTCGCTTCTGACCATCGGCGGCCAGGGCGTTTTTGTCAAGGAAATTGAAGAGGCTCTGCTTTCGGAAAAAATCGATCTGGCGGTACACAGCATGAAAGATGTACCGGGAGAAAATCCGGAAGGATTGATATTCTCGGCGATTCTGCCGCGCGAAGATGTGCGCGATGTTCTGGTCTCGCGAAACAACATCAAATTGGAATTCATGCCGAAAGGAGCAAAAATCGGCACCGGATCGCAGCGGCGCGGCGCGCAGATCAAGGCGTTGCTGCCTGATGTGAGTATTGTGCCGCTCAGGGGCAATATCGAAACCAGAATTAAAAAAATTGAAACGGAAAATATCAACGGCGTAATTTTAGCGGCAGCGGGGATGAAAAGGAACGGACTGACTGAAAAGATAACGCAGTTTCTGCCGGTGGAAACGATGCTCCCGGCGGTAGGCCAGGGCGCACTGGGGTTGCAGATACGCAAAAATGATGATGAACTGGCAAAAGCCTGTGCCGTATTGAATGATGCGGCGACCTCGGTGGAAGTTGCCGCCGAACGCGCATTTCTGCGCACGCTGGGCGGCGGATGTCGCCTGCCGATCGCGGCGCTGGGCAAACTCGACGGTCAGATGCTGACACTTGAGGGCATGCTTGCCGCGCCTAACGGCACCACTGTTATTCGCGAAAAAATAAGCGGCACCATAAAAGATGCCGAAGAGATGGGCAAAAAACTGGCTGAAATCGTTCTGGACAAAGGCGGCCGAAGACTGATGGATTTGATGCGCTGATATTAATATGTCATTTCGAAGCGAAGCGGGAAATCTTGTTTTTATAAAATTGGTTTTTTAAGATTCCTCACATACGTTCGGAATGACAAATGGACAATTATGAAAAAGAATAAAAAAGGAAAAGTTTATATCATTGGCGCGGGGCCGGGCGATGCAGGGCTGATGACGCTCAAGGGTATTGATTGCCTACGGGAAGCGGATGTCGTCATTTACGATTATCTGGTCAGCAGGGATTTATTAAAATACGCCCGAAGTAACGCCCGTTTCATTTACGCGGGGAAACAGGGCGGCGCGCATACGCTTTCGCAATGGCAGATCAACGATCTGCTGATCAAGGAAGCCAAAGCCGGCAATATCGTCGCACGTCTCAAGGGTGGTGATCCGTTTATCTTCGGCCGCGGCGGTGAAGAGGCGGAAAAACTTGCCGCCAACAAAATATCTTTTGAAATTGTTCCCGGCGTCACTTCGGCGATTGCCGTTCCCGCGTATGCCGGAATCCCGCTGACGCACCGCGGGTTGACCTCCACGGTGGCTTTTGTCACCGGCCATGAAGACCCGACCAAGGGAAAAAGCGATATAGACTGGCAGGCACTGGCCCGAATCGGAACTTTAGTATTTCTGATGGGCGTAAAGAATATCGAAAAGATTGTTAAGGAATTAGAGGATAACGGCAGGTCTCCTAAAGCACCCGTCGCGCTGATTCGCTGGGGCACGACGGCAAGACAGGAAATTCTCACCGGAACTTTGTCCAGCATTGTCAAACTGGCCAGAGAGCAAAAATTCGCGCCACCCGCTATTTTTGTTGTCGGTGAGGTGGTTGCTCTCCGTGACACTTTGCAGTGGTTTGATTCCAAACCGATTTTCGGCAAAGGTGTTGTGATTACAAGGCCCGAGAAGCAGGCCGATGATCTGGCGCAACTGCTGATCAAAGCAGGAGCAAACCCCATTCATTTTCCGACCATCAAGATTGTTCCACCGGCAAGCTGGCGCGAAATGGATAACGCAATCAAAAAGCTGGAGGATTACGACTGGCTGATCTTCACCAGTGCCAACGGCGTCGCTTATTTCTTTGAGAGACTTTCAGCTAAAGGAAAAGAAATTCGCGATTTGAAGGGTATTAAAATTTGCTGCATCGGTCCGGCAACGGCCAGGCAGGTTCAGGACAAGGGAATCCGGGTTGATCTTGTTCCCAAGGAATTCATTGCCGAAGGAATCCTGAAATCGTTTTCCCGCACAAATCTGAAAGGAAAGAAAATCCTTATTGCACGGGCAGCCAAGGCGCGTGATGTTCTCCCCGAAGGGTTGAAAAAACTGGGCGCCCAGGTAGATGTTGTCACCGCCTATGAAACGGTCGGTTCGGGGAAAAAGAAAAAAGAACTGGAGGAACTCTTTAAAGAAAATCAGGTGGATGTGATTGCCTTTACAAGTTCATCAACTGTGCATAACTTTATTAAAATAATGGGAGGCGGTTTTAAGCTGCCCAAGGGAGTAAAAATCGCCTGTATTGGACCGGTGACGGCAGCGGCAGCCCGGAAGGCAGGTTTCCCTGTTGATATTCATCAGGAAGAATATACAATCGAGGGGTTAGTGGATGCCCTAGCCAATTATTTTAAGAAAAAACCGGCGGCAGGAAAAAGAGGCAAAGGTAAATGATAGGAATCTCCAAATTATATTGCGGGGCTGTGGAACCGTCCGATGTTTTGCGCTATAATCGCAAATCGGGTGATCTCCCATCGCACCTGTTGCAGTTTTCGGCAGACAAAAAGCCTGTAGTTGTCTGGAACATGACCCGCCGCTGCAATTTAAAATGCATCCACTGCTATTCCAATTCCGCCGACATCGATTATCCCGACGAACTGACCACGGAAGAAGGCAAGAAACTGATTGACGATCTGGCGGCTTTCGGCTCTCCGGTCATTCTTTTTTCCGGCGGCGAGCCGCTGATCCGCAAGGATTTGCTGGAACTGGCGCAATACGCGACGAAGAAGGGAATGCGTGCGGTTATTTCTACCAACGGTACGCTGATCACCAAAGACATTGCGGCCAAACTTCAGAAAGTCGGCCTTTCCTATGTCGGCGTGAGCCTTGACGGTCTGGAAAAAACGCATGACCGGTTCCGCGGGAAGAAAGGTGCGTTTGCGGCAGCCATGGACGGCATCCGCAATTGCCGCGAGGCGGGAATCAAGGTCGGTATCCGTTTTACGGTCAACAAACATAATCTGGCCGACGTAAAGGATATGTTCGACCTTTTAAGAAAAGAAAAGATTGAACGGCTGTGTTTCTATCATCTGGTATACACCGGTCGCGGTTCCAAACTGCGTGATGAAGACTTAGACCACGAGCAAACCCGAAAGCTGATCGATTTGATTGCCGCCGAAACCAAAAAAATGTTTGACGACGGGTTGTCTCCCGAAATTCTGACGGTGGATAATCACGCCGACGGCCCGTATCTGTATCTGAAGATGAAAAAAGAAGATCCCGAACGCGCCGGAGAAATTCTGGAACTCCTTGAGATGAACGAAGGCAATTCTTCGGGACTGGGTATCGGTTGCGTGAGCTGGGATGGCGAGGTTTATCCCGATCAGTTCTGGCGCAATCAGTCTTTGGGTAATGTCCGCAATCGGCCTTTCAGCCAAATCTGGACGGATGAAAAGAATGAACTGTTAATGAAACTCAAGGAGAAAAAGAAGCACGTGCATGGCCGCTGCGCGGGATGTTTGTGGCTCAATGTCTGCGCCGGCAATTTCCGTGCCCGGGCAGAGTCGGAGGGAGATATCTGGGGACCTGATCCCGCCTGCTATCTGACCGATGAAGAGATTCATAAAAAGGAGGACTAAAGAACATGCAATTTCCGGAATATCGTGCGCGCAGATTGAGAAAAAATGAAAACGTCCGGCGTCTGATCCGTGAAACAAAACTCAGCGTTGACGATCTGGTTTATCCGTTATTCGCTGTGCCCGGTAAAAATTTCAAAAAACCTATTTCGTCCATGCCCGGCCAGTTTCAGCTGTCCGTTGATCATATCGTCAAGGAAGCAAAAAAGGTGCAGGAGCTCGGAATTCCAGCGATTCTGCTCTTCGGCATTCCCGCCAAGAAAGATACGATGGCCACCGGCGCGTTTGCCAAGGACGGCATCATCCAGCAAGCGGTGAAGCGTATTAAAAATGACGTGCCCGACATTCTGGTCATTACGGATGTCTGCCTGTGCGAATATACCAGCCACGGCCACTGCGGTATGCTGGAAAAAGATAGCGTTCAAAATGACGAAACGCTGGAGGTGCTCGCGGAAACCGCTCTTTCGCACGCACGTGCCGGGGCCGATATGGTGGCGCCCTCGGCAATGATGGACGGACAGGTGGCGGTGATCCGCGAAGCGCTGGATGAAAACGCGTTCGAGGATGTGCCCATTATGGCTTATTCGGCAAAATACGCTTCGTCGTTTTACGGGCCTTTCCGGGAGGCTGCCGAGAGTACGCCGCAGTTCGGCGACCGGAAAGCGTATCAGATGGATCCTGCCAATGCAGACGAAGCGATCAGAGAAATTTCACTGGATGTGAATGAGGGCGCGGACATCATCATGGTGAAACCCGCTCTGGCTTATCTGGACATTATCTGCCGTGCGAAGCAGGAATTTGATTTACCTTTGGCGGCGTATAACGTCAGCGGTGAATATGCGATGATCAAAGCGGCCGCGCAACTCGGCTGGCTGGATGAAGAAAGAGCGATGCTGGAATCGCTGACAGCCATCAAACGCGCCGGCGCCGATATTATCATCACCTACTTCGCTCCGGATGTGGCGAAACTGCTGAGCAAATGAAATGTAATATTATGTCGATTGTCCTTGATAATAAAGTCCGTATGATTGCGTGGGAAGTGACGCGCAGCTGCAATCTCAACTGTGTCCATTGCCGCGCGGCTTCGAGCCTCGGCCCTTATTCGGGGGAGCTCTCCACTGAAAAGTGCTTGCAGTTGGTCGATCAAATTGCAGCCGTATCAACGCCAGTGATTATCCTGACCGGCGGTGAGCCGCTCCTGCGTCCGGACATTTTTGAAATTGCCGCCTACGGAACCAACAAGGGTCTGCGCATGGTGATGGCGACCAACGGCATGCTGGTTACACCGGCAGTTGCGCAAAAAATGATACAGAGTGGTATTCAAAGAGTCAGCATCAGCATTGACGGGAAAGACGCGCACAGCCACGATGCATTTCGTCAGCAGAAAGGTGCGTTTAACGGCGCGATGCAAGGCATCGAAGCACTCAAAAATGCTAAAATGGAATTTCAAATCAACACGACCATCACAACCAATAACCTTGATCAGATTAAGGATATTTTTAAATTAGCAAAAGATATCGGTGCGGCCGCTCATCATATATTCTTGCTGGTGCCGACAGGCCGGGGGAAAGATCTTGCCGCGCAGGCTATTACTGCCGCTGATTACGAAGAGACGCTGATGTGGTTTCATCAGGAAAGCCTGAGTTGTGGAATCCAGCTCAAAGCCACCTGCGCGCCGCATTATTTCCGCATTATGCATCAGAACAAACCCAAAGAAGAAAAGCCGGTGAAGAAATCGGGCGGTCATTTTCATGAATCGACCAGAGGCTGTCTGGGGGGAATCACATTTTGCTTTATTTCGCACACCGGCCAGGTGCAACCCTGCGGCTATCTGGAACTGGATTGCGGCAATGTGAAGAAGAAAAGCTTCGCGAGCATATGGGAAAATTCGGAAGTGTTTCGTAACCTGCGGGATTACAGTAAATATGAAGGCAAGTGCGGCCGCTGCGAGTTTATAAAGGTGTGCGGCGGTTGCCGCGCGCGTGCTTATGAAGCTACAGGCAACTATTTAGCGGAAGAGCCGTTGTGCTTATACCAACCGAAATTAAAATAGATTACCGAAATTAAAATAGATTATGGATGCAATAGATAAGAAAATATTAAACATTTTACAGAAGGAATTTCCGCTGGAGGAGCAGCCTTTTCTCATTGTGGGAAAACGCTGCGGCATCAGCGAAGAAGAGACTATCAGACGCGTCCAGAATATGAAGAACGAAGGAATCATCCGCCGTATCGGCGCCGTCTTCGACGGAGCACAACTGGGTCGTGTCAGCACGCTTTGCGCTGCCCGTGTTCCGGAAGAAAAAATCGACACCTTCGTTAAGGTTGTCAATGCCAGTAAGAATGTGACGCATAATTATCTGCGCAATCATGAATACAATATCTGGTTTACCGTCAGCGCCGCGAACGCCGAAGAACTCAATATTTTTTTAAACGAAATCAAGGGAGAAACCGGCATCACCGATCTTCTAGATATGCGCTCAGTGAGAACGTTTAAAATTAATGCATCTTTTGATTTGTAAAAAATAAAAAATAAAGTGATTTGATATGGTCGAAAGCAATAGAAAACCGCTTTTAGCGTTGATTGACGGCAGCAATTATATTTACCGGGCCTTTTACGGCCTTCCTCTTTTGACAAACTCCAAGGGATTTCCAACCAATGCCATATACGGCTTTACCAACATGCTGTTAAAACTGAAACGCGAACTGAAGCCGGACTATATTGTGGTCACCTTTGACCTCAAAGGGCCCACCGCCCGCCATGAGGCATTCGAGGATTACAAGGCGACGCGCAAGCCGATGCCGGATGATCTGGTCCCTCAGGTTCCGCTGATTAAGGATGTTGTTCGGGGGTTTTCTATTTGTGTTTTGGAAAAACAGGGGACCGAGGCTGACGATCTTATCGGAACGCTGACGATACGGGCCGGCGACAAAGGTTGGCGCACGGTCATCATTTCCGGCGACAAGGATTTGTTGCAGCTGGTTAATGAGAATGTCACGATGATCGATACCATGAAAGATAAAACATATGACGCAGATGCGGTGAAAGAAAAATTCGGTGTCGGTCCGGACAAGGTGGTTGAAATGCTGGGCCTGATGGGCGATACCTCCGACAACATTCCGGGCGTGCCCGGCATCGGTCCCAAAACGGCGCAGAGGCTGATCGAAGAATACGGCACGGTCGAAAACGTGATCAAGAATGCTGAAAATTTAAAAAATGTCAAACTGCGCGAAAGTTTTCGCAAGCATGCCGAGCAGGCCAGGCTCAGCCGGCAGCTTGCCAATATCAGAAAAGATATCCCGATCGATTTCGATTTGCAGGATGCCGCCGTCAGAGAGCCGGACAGGGAAGCTCTGTCAAAACTGTTCAGTGAATTTGAATTCTCCTCGCTTTTGCAGGAAATCAGACCGGATCAGATCAAACCGGTTCTGGAATGCAAAACGGTTGTCAATGAGAAAGCGCTGGCTGAATTTACTGCATGTCTGAAAGAAAGCCACGAATTTTCGATGGAATTCATCTTTGAGAAAAGTCAGCCGGCACATCTGATCGGTATGGCTGTCAGTACCGGTAGGCATGTTTTTTACGTTCCCTTCGGGCACACCAATGTCTCAGGGCAATTGACGGTCAAAGACGTTTTGAGCGCAATGGCTCCCGCCTTCAACCATACCGGAATAAAGAAATATTTTTATGACTTAAAAACCGCGCTTGTTTGTCTGGACACTCTTGCAGTTTGCTCCGGCGACGATTTGCAGCTGGCGGCATATCTTCTCAATCCCGCAAAATCGTCTTATGAACTGGATGACATCGCCTGGGAATATCTGCATGAAAAAATTCAGTCCCTGAATGAAATCGCCGGAGGCAAGAGCAAAATGTATCCGCTGTCGCTGGCGCCTCTCGATAAAATGACCGCCGCTGCGGGGCAGCGCGCCGAAGCCATCCTGAGTCTTACCGGTGTACTTGCCGGTCAGTTGGAAGAAATAGACGTCATGGATCTTTACCGCAAGGTTGAAATGCCGCTGCTGCATGTTCTGGCGGAGATGGAGAAAAAAGGCGTGCTTCTCGATCTGGCGCTGTTAAAGCAGATGTCCGCGGAGCTTACGCAACTGCTGGCGTTGTCGGAATCGAAAATTCATCATCTGGCCGGCGAAAAATTCAACATTAATTCCCCCAAGCAGCTGCAGCATATTTTGTTTGAAAAATTGAATTTGCCTGCCGGGAAAAAAACAAAGGAAGGTTATTCCACCGATGTGGACGTACTGACCGAGTTGGCCCACAGCCACGAGCTGCCGGCGGAAGTCCTGGCTTACCGCTCGCTGGCCAAGCTCAAATCCACGTATGTGGATGCTTTACCGGCCCTGGTCAATCCGCAAACAGGCAGAATCCACACATCCTATAACCAGACGGTGACGGCAACGGGCCGGTTGTCGAGCTCCAATCCCAACCTGCAGAATATCCCGATCAGAACGCTTGAGGGAAAAAGAATCCGCCAGGCCTTTATTGCGGATCCGGATTGCTTTCTGATCTCCGCCGATTATTCGCAGATCGAATTACGGGTGCTCGCGCATCTGTCTGAAGATGACGCGCTCATCGATGCCTTTACCTCCGATGAAGATATTCACAGCCGGACGGCCTCCGATGTCTTTGGTGTTTTTCCCCAGATGGTGAACCCGGACATGCGCCGGCAGGCCAAAGTGATCAACTTCGGCATTCTTTATGGAATGAGCGCTTTCGGTCTGGCAAAAGAACTGGGCGTGTCCATGAAAACCGCCCAGGAATACATTGACGGATATTTTAACCGCTATAAAAAAGTGCGCCTTTATCTGGACGGTATTCTGGAGGGGGCGCGCCAGAACGGCTTTGTTTCCACGCTGCTCAACCGGCGCCGCTATCTGCCGGAATTAAAAAGCAAGATTCCTTCCGTGCGCCAGTTCGCCGAACGCATGGCGATCAATGCGCCCATTCAGGGAACGGCCGCCGATTTAATTAAGGTGGCCATGGTGAATATCGCAAAGCTTCTTCTGAAAAAGAAGCTGTCTGCCCGCCTGATCATGCAGGTGCATGATGAACTGGTTATCGAAGCGCCGGCAGGTGAGAAAGCGGACGTCATGGCGCTGGTCAAAAAAGAAATGGAAGAGGTCATCAGGCTGAAAGTACCGCTGAAGGTGGAAATTGCCTCCGGCAAAAACTGGGACGAAGCGCACTGATCAGAGATTTTCAATGATGATTTTGAGTAGCGCGGTTGTTTTGAGCAGGTTTTTCCCCGAGATATAAACAGGTAATGCCGAACGTCCGCGGAAAAATTTGAACGTCGGTAACGCCGGTTTTTTCCATGAATGCCGCAAACGCTTCGGGTTTGGGAAAGTTCATGATGGAATCGGCAAGATAATGATAGGCCGCCGCGTTTTTAGAGAAGAGTTTGGCAAGCAGCGGAAGCATAAAATTCAGATAGAGATAATAGGCGGCCTTGAAAAGGCGGTTTTGAATAAAGGTCATTTCCAGAATCATGATTTGCCCGCCCGGCACCGTGACGCGCAGCATCTCTTTAATCGCCCGGTCTTTTTGAGGAATATTCCTGATTCCGAAAGCCATTGCCGTAACGTTAAAGGTATTGTCGGCGAACGGAAGATTCAGTGCGTTGGCCTGAATGAATTTGATCCTGCCGCTGAGTCTTTTTTTCCGGACCTTGGCGTTTGCCAGGCGGACCATCGGATGGACAAAATCGGCTCCGGTAACCGACATATCCTGATGTGCGGCGCAGGCAATGATAGACAGGTCTCCCGTTCCGCAGGCGATGTCTAGAAACTTCCCGGAACGGGGGAAAACCATTTTCTTTGCCGCAAATTTCCGCCAGGCGATGTCGCGACCCAGGCTCAAAAAATGATTTAAAAAATCATAACTGCCGGTAATGGTCGAAAATATGTCTCTGACGATGCCGATGCGTTCCTCATCGGTTACTTTTTTTACGGAAGGATACTTGTTGTTTTTTGAAATCATCTGCAAACTTTCTTTCGATTCGTCAACAAAGGATGCTTACCCGCCGGTCTGATCAACCCTCTTTCCTGAAAGATTTTCATAACGGCATCTGAACGTTCAACTGTAAATCCGATCCGCCACCATTGGCGGCGGATAAAAGCGATGAACATCCCGTCGTGTTTGTGTCTTTCAAAATCTTTCGCAAACCAGGCGTGGAAATCCCCTGTTCCGTGAAAGCGGAATTTGCCCGTCCGGACGGAAGGTTTTTTGATGACAATTTTTCGATGTCGTGAAAAAAACCGATCTGTTGCGGTCGAAGAAACTGTAATTTTTAAAAAGAATGTTTTTATCGGTAATGTCCACCAGAGCATCGGAATAAATCATGATATCAATCAAATCTTTTGTATAACTGTTATTTGCCGCGAATCAGAACAGAATGGGCATGAGCGTCGAGGCCCTCCATCCGGGCAAAGTCGGCCGTCGGCCTGCTCAGTTTTTCAAACGCTTTTCTGGAGAAAGAAAGAACGCTCATCCGTTTGTAAAAATCATATACGCCCAGCGGCGATGAAAAACGGGCTGTCCCTCCCGTGGGCAGAATGTGATTGGTTCCCGCCAGATAATCGCCCAGGGCTTCCGGCGTATAGGAGCCCAGAAAAACAGATCCGGCATTTCTGACCTTTTTTAAAATTTTATCAGGCGATTGGGTCATCAACTCCAGATGTTCGGGCGCAAAGCGATTCGCAATATTCACGGCTTCATCAAGGCTTCCGGTGATGAAAATGGCGCAGTACCTGTCCAGCGATTTTTCGATAATCTTTTTTCGTGCCGAGGTTTTAATCTGCCGCCTGATTTCCCGGTACACCGTTATGGCGAATGTTTCGGATGGCGTCAAAAGCAATGCCGCCGCCATTTCATCGTGCTCGATTTGTGCCAGCATATCCGCCGCCGCAAAAGACGCATTGGCCTTGGCGTCGGCAATAACCACCACTTCGCTGGGTCCCGCAATCATATCAATATCCACCTGACCGAAGACCATCTTTTTCGCCGCGGCGACATAGGCGTTTCCGGGACCGACGATTTTGTCCACCTGAGGAATTGTTTCGGTACCGTACGCCAGCGCCGCGACCGCCTGCGCGCCGCCGATTTTGAAAATGCGATGAACGCCGCTGATCTCAGCGGCGGCGGCAATGTAAGGATTGAGCTTTCCAGCCGGTGCGGGGCTGACCAGAACAATTTCTTCGGCGCCCGCAATGCGCGCCGGAATGGCCGCCATCAGAATGGTGGATGGATAGGACGCCTTGCCGCCGGGAGCGTAAATTCCCACCCGGTGCAGAGGCAATATGCGCTGTTCAAGTTCAACGCCGGTTTCCGGACGGATTTTGTATCCGTGGGCAACCTGACAGCGGTGATAACGTTCTATGCGCCGTGCCGCCGATTTTATAATGCTGATTTCCTGTGGTTTTACTTCAGCCAGCGCTTTCTTCTTTTCTGCAGGTGTGGCTTCCAACTCAGCTGCTGCCGGTGCGTAGCCGTCGAATTTTTTCATGTATTTCAGAAGCGCCCGATCGCCCGAGGCGGCGACATCGTCCACAATTTTGGCCACAGCTGCCAGGAGTTCAGGTGAGTGAGCCCCTTCTCTGAAGCGCAATTTTTGAAAAAGTTTTTCAAATCCGGCAGCGCTGGATTTTATCATCTTCATGATTTTACCCTTTTGATATCCGCTCCCAGGGCGGAAAATTTCTTTTCGATGGTTTCATAACCGCGGTCGATATGATAGACGCGGGAAATTTCCGTTGTGCCTTCGGCCACCAGCGCCGCCAGAACCAGCGAGGCCGATGCCCGTAAATCCGTGGCCATGGTTTGCGCACCCCTCAGTTTGGGAACGCCCCGGACGACGGCGTTGGCTCCCTGAATTACAATATCGGCGCCCATGCGCAAAAGTTCGCTGACATGCATAAACCGGTTTTCGAAAACGGTTTCTGTGATCACGCTCAGGCCGGAACCGACCGCCATGTAAGCCATGATCTGGGCCTGCAAATCCGTGGGGAAGCCGGGATAAGGCAGCGTTGTTACATCGACGCTGTTGATTTTTTTGCCGCACGATACTGTCAGGCCGTTTTTAATCGGCGAAATTTTCATGCCGGTATCGCGCAGTTTGTTGATCAACGCTTCCAGGTGATGAGGATTGCATCCCAGAACATTGATTTCTCCGCGTGTCATACCCGCTGCAATCATAAACGTTCCGGCTTCGATCCGGTCGGGGATGATCGACGCTTCCGTCGGCTTGAGGGAAGAAACGCCTTCGATGGTGATGACATCCGACCCCGCTCCGGTGATTTTCGCGCCCATGCCTTTGAGGACGTCAGCGAGATTGACGACTTCCGGTTCGCGCGCGGCATTGTTCAACACGGTGGTTCCCTGGGCGAGGGTTGCCGCCATCATGATATTTTCGGTGCCGGTTACCGTGGGCAAATCGAAATAAATTTCTGCCCCTTTCAATTTTTTGGCTTTGGCCTCGATATAGCCGTTTTTGAGTTCGACGTGCGCGCCCATGTCTTCCAGCGCCTTGAGATGCAGATTGACCGGACGCGCACCGATAGCGCAGCCTCCCGGAAGCGAAACTCGCGCCACCCCGGCGCGGGCGACCAGCGGTCCCAAAACCAGAATCGATGCCCGCATGGTTTTCACAAGATCATAGGACGCGACGGGATTGTTTATTTTATCAACGCGGATGCGGACGGTTTTTCCGCCTTCCATTTCGGCGCCCATGCTGGTCAAAAGAATTTTTATCGTTTTAATATCCATCAAATCAGGAATATTATGAAATGTGTTGGTTCCCGCCGTCAGTAATGACGAAGCCAGAACCGGCAGGGCGGCGTTTTTCGCGCCGCTGATCTGAACATTACCATGGAGCGGTTTGCCCCCGTTAATCACGATTTTATCCATTGGTCTTTCTCCTTGCTCTCATAACGCGCGGCAATCCGGCATAATCCCGACGCATGGCGACGTCTTGATAAAATCCGGATTTGTCTAGCAGCCGGCGCACCGCTTCCTCCTGTTTAGCGCCAATTTCCAACAAAAGCCAACCATTTTTTTGAAGGTAATCGGGTGCCTGACGAATCAGTTTTTCGTAAAATTCAGTTCCTTTTTTGCCGGCCAGAAGGGCACCGGCCGGTTCATAATTTTTCACGCCCGCAGGAAGTTCTTTATATTCGTCTTCGGAAATATACGGAGGATTACAGACAATGATATCGAAAACGCCGCTTGCCGGTTCAAATAAATTTCCCGGATGAAAATCAATTCTATCTGCTAGCTTCAGAGCCAGGGCGTTTTTCCGGGCCACGGCCAACGCGGCGGCGGAAAAATCCGTCGCGGTAATTTTGGCCTGCGGGAGTTCTTTTGCCAGCGCCAGGGCGATGGCGCCGCTGCCTGTGCCGACGTCCAGAATATGTAATATAGACGTCTCCGTTTTGCGGCAGATGTCCAGTGTTTCTTCAACGATGATTTCCGTGTCCGGACGCGGAATCAGAACATCCTGATTGACTTCCAGAAAAAATGTCCAGAAGGCTTTCCGGCCTGTAATGTAGGCCACCGGTTCCCGGCGCAATCTTCTGGATAGACAATTTTGAAACGCTGCCAGCGATTTCTCGCCGACCATCCCATCCGGGTTTTTCAAAAATTCCAGGCGATCGCACTGCAGGCAGAAAGCCAGCAGGACCTCCGCATCAAGACGTGCGGAAGAAATGTCCGCCGCTTCCAGTTGCCGGGTTGCTTCATTCAGAATGTCGCGGAAAGTCATGATGTCTCCTGCAGAATACGGTGCGATAATGGAATCAACCCCATGATTTTTGAAAAAAATAAAGTGTTGCAAAATAAATGTCAAGTGTTTATAAATCCAAGCCATTAATATTTTAAAAGAATTGACCTCAAACAGCCACAGAAGCATCATGCTGTTTGGCGAGGATGTTTATGAAACCGGGTGCAAGTCTGACCGAAAGATTCGACGGCTGGTTTGTGAAGCCGATAGAAAAATTGAAAGAGCTGCCGGAGGGTGACGGAGGCTTTCTGGCCCTGTCCGCCGCGTTGTTCCTCTGCGAAAGATACTACCGCGCTTTAACAGACACGCTTTACGGCAAAAGAGATGATGAAACATTTAAAGTTGCCGCTGCCAAGGATCTGGGGCTGAGTCCGGAAGATTTCAACAGCTTCTGGATTGTATACAGAAACGGCGTGCAGCATCAGGGAACGCCCAGACATTACATCGACAAGAAAAATCAAATCAAATATTTCTTTCACATCTCCGACGAATTCGGCGGGATTCCGGAAATTTTTAAAATCAACGCTTATAAGCGGGAAATCCGGCTGAACGTCTGGAAGTTTGCCGACCTGATCGTCAGCAAGTTTAAAACGAATCCGCAAGTCTTTGAAAAAGCGGTCTCCCGTACGTTTCCTGCAGTGAAATAAATCGGAACCACTCAAAAATCAAGGTGATGCTTTTTTAGTTTTTCGTTTTATTCAGAGCTTCGGCCTGATAATGCGCCGCCAGCGAGTCGATCATGGCGCCGATATTGCCGTTGATGAAATTATCCAGATCGTAGCGGGTCAGATTGATGCGGTGATCGGTAATCCTTCCCTGAGGGAAATTATAGGTGCGGATGCGTTCGGAGCGGTCGCCGCTGCCGACCTGGCTTTTGCGTGTCTGCGCCTGTTCGGCATTCTGTCTCTGCACCTCGGCATCCAAAAGTCTCGCCCGTAAAACCTTCATAGCCTTGTTCTTGTTCTTGAGCTGGGATTTTTCATCCTGACAGGTCACGACCAGTCCGGTTGGCAGATGGGTGATGCGGACGGCGGAATCCGTCGTGTTGACGCTCTGGCCGCCATGACCGGTGGAGCGGTAAACGTCAATTCGCAGATCGTTGGGATCGATATTGATCTCGACCTCTTCCGCCTCGGGCATGATGGCCACGGTGACGGCGGAGGTGTGAATTCTTCCCTGGGCTTCCGTTACCGGAACGCGCTGGACGCGATGAACGCCACTTTCGTATTTCAGTCGGCTGTAAGCGCCGTCGCCTTCGATCTGTGCGATAATTTCCTTGTATCCGCCCATGCCGCCCGCAGGAGAGCTGCTTACCACTTCGACGCGCCAGCCCTGGGCTTCGGCATAGCGGGCGTACATCCGGAACAGGTCTGCGGCAAAAAGACCCGCTTCGTCACCTCCGGTTCCGGCCCTGATTTCCAGAAAGACATTTTTATTGTCGTTGGGATCTTTGGGTAAAAGCAGGATGGTTAATCTGTCTTCAAGGTCGGTTTGTTGTTGCTTGAGTTGCGGTAATTCTTCCTTGACGATCGCTTTGAGTTCTTCGTCACCTTCCGTCATAACATCCTGGTACTCGTCTATCTGTTTTCTGAGGGTATTATATTCGCGGATCGTTTCCACCAGCTCTTTCAGATCGGCATACTCTTTGGCATATTTCTGATACATTCCCGGCTTGGAAACGATTTTGGGATCGCTGAGTTGTCCCTCCAGTTCCCGGTAGCGCAGTTCGATATCGTGCAATTTGTCCCGTATAATATCCATGTTTTATGTCTTCAATAATAAATGTAATGATTAAGGCGTTTTGGGTTACGTTTGACAGGCTTCCTTCCTGAGTTTTGAAGGAAACCTATAAATGGCGATGCAGGGAGGCGTTTAACAACGTTTCTGAAAGATAACGAAAGTTGTTCAAAATCAGGCAAACATGTTTCTTGGCATGATCAAGGCAAAATTCCGGATCGAGCAGCGTGCAGGGAAATTGCTTTTTCTTCATTCGTGGATGTTGCGACATGAAGGTTCTTCTCTGATAAGATGTTATTTTATCAAGATTTTTTCTTCTTGGACGTCGTTGCGTCAACTTTGGTTTCGTATTTTTTCTTGAATCTTTCCACACGGCCGGCTGTGTCGACAATCTTCTGCTTGCCGGTCATAAAGGGATGGCAATTGGAACATATTTCCGTTTTGATGTCCTTTTTGGTGGATCTTGTATGGATAACATTACCGCAAACACAGGTAATTGTTGTTTCCTGATAGTCAGGATGAATGCCCTCTTTCATGATACTTATTTTTCCTCCCTGATTTTTTATCTATAATTAATCATTAGTGTTTTTTGTCTTCTTGGCCAAACGTTGCCCTGCCTTACAATATATGGAACAAAAATTCAAGTAAAAATAGAAAACATTTTTATGCGGCTACGAATTCATTGAATCCAGAAATTCCTGATTGTTTTCCGTTTTCTTGATTTTGCCGACAATGAATTCCATGGCGTCGACGGGATTCATTTCCTGCAACAGCCGGCGCAGAATCCATACGCGATTGAGATTGTTTTTGGGGATCAGCAATTCTTCTTTTCTGGTTCCGGAACGGATCAGGTCGAAGGCGGGGAAGATCCTGCGGTCGGAAATACGGCGATCCAAATGAAGTTCCATGTTGCCCGTGCCCTTGAATTCTTCAAAAATGACTTCATCCATCCGGCTTCCGGTATCAATCAATGCCGTGGAAATAATGGTCAGGCTGCCGCCGTTTTCAATATTCCGGGCTGCGCCGAAGAAGCGTTTGGGTTTATGCAAGGCATTGGAATCCACGCCACCGGAAAGAACCTTGCCGCTGGGCGGAACAACCGTGTTATAGGCGCGCGCCAGACGGGTAATACTGTCGAGCAATATCACCACGTCTTTTTTATGTTCGACCAGACGTTTGGCTTTTTCGATAACCATTTCCGCTACCTGCACGTGACAGGTCGCCGGCTCATCAAAGGTGGAAGAGATGACTTCGCCGGAAACGCTGCGCTGCATATCCGTAACTTCTTCCGGACGTTCATCGATCAGGAGAACCATTAGAACGACTTCCGGATGATTGGCGGCAATACTGTGGGCAATATCCTGAAGCAGAACGGTTTTACCGGTTCGCGGTGGAGAAACAATCAATCCTCGCTGTCCTTTGCCAATGGGCGCGAACAGATCCAGTGTTCTGGTTGAGTAATTCTTCGGATCATATTCCAGATTTAATTTTTCCTGCGGATACAGAGGGGTAAGGTTATCAAAAAGGATTTTATCACGGGCCTGTTCCGGACTTTCAAAATTTACCGTATCGACTTTTAAAAGGGCGAAATATTTCTCGCCTTCTTTCGGAGGACGGACTTCGCCCGAAACCGTATCTCCGGTTTTTAAATTAAATCTCCTGATTTGTGACGGAGAAATATAGATATCGTCAGGACTGGGCAGGTAGTTGTAATCGATGGCTCGTAAAAAGCCGAATCCATCCGGCAAAATTTCCAGAACGCCGGAGCCTGAAATAACGCCGTTTTGTTCCGCCTGCGTCTGCAGGATGGCAAAAATCAGCTCCTGACGACGCATCCCGCTCGCTCCCGGCACGTCCAGTTTTTTGCCCAGTTCATTCAACTCGCTGATGGGCAATCGCTTAATGTCTTCGATGTTCATAATAGTTCCTTGCCTTAATTTGGAATCGGGTTAAATAAAGAAACCCTGATATTGGATATTTGTCTCGGCTTTACTGCATTGTGTTTAAAGAAACAAAATAAAGATAGCTAAGATTTTTAGTAATTACGGATTTAGTTTCGGCTTGTGTATTTGAATACTTGAAACGCTCCAAAGGGTAGGGCTAAATAGCCTTTTCTCGTTGCCAATAAACTTATATGATTATAATTTCGCTGTCAAGAAAATTTATTTTAGGCCTTCAATATCACAACCGTCAAGGAAAAAACATCCGCCTCAGTCAATGTTTTTTGCTTCTTCCACAAGCATGACCGGAATATCGTCCTTGATTTCATACAGCAATTTGCACTTATCGCAGATAATGCCATTGGCTTTTTCGTCAAAGCGAACCTTGCCGCGGCATTTGGGGCAGATAAGAATTTCCAGCAGTTTTTTATTTAACGCCATTTTTTTCCTCCATGACCGTTTTTTCTACGGCTGCAAAAACCTGTTCAGGTGTTATATGGTCCATACATTTTTTTTCCGGACATGTCTTCAAAAAACACGGGCTGCAATCTTCTCCGGATCGGATGACCGTGTGTCTTGATCCATAGGGCCCCGTCCGGGCAGGGTCCGTCGGTCCGAAAACAGCAATTACCGGTGTTCCGACTGCGGCGGCCAGGTGCATAGGGCCGGAATCTGTGGTGACGACCGCTCGCGCTTTCTTATAAATACCGGCAAGACAAATCAGGGTTGTTTCCCCACCCAGGTGCAGGCCTGCGGTGGTCATTAAAGCGGTTATTGCTTCCAGCGGCTTTTTGTCGCTGCCGGTAAACACCACGTTCAATTTCAGCCGGTTTTGAATCAGGTCGGCCAACCGGGCGAATTTTTCATTGCTCCAGAGTTTTGTATCCCATAGGGCAACCGGGTTGACCGCGATGAATTTTTTGTCTTCCAGGCGGTGTTTCTGCATGAGCAGTTGTGCTTTTTTTTCTTCCTCGTCGTTTGACGGAAGAACGAACCTGGCCTCCGGCGTTTTTGCGCCAAGGTGCCGCAAAAAATCCAGATAGCGGTCAACAGCGTGTTTATCCATGTCTTCGGGAATCTTTTCATTAAGAAACAAACCGCTGAGTTCCTGCCAGGAATCGTATCCCAGTTTCCTTCTGCCTCTGCTGAGAAAGACAATGATTGCGCTTTTAAAAAGCCCGTGAAAATCAATGACCAGATCATAATGGCGCTTTCGCAGGCCTTTGATAAAGGAGATGCCTTCGTTGAGGGACTGTCTGATTTTCCCGGCCCGGACATTTTGTATCCAAGTCTTGCGGCGTGAAATCAACACCTCGTCGAGACAGGGGTGATGTTTGACCAGATCGGCGGCCGCTTCTTCCACCACCCAGGTGATATGGGCGTCGGGATAGAGCCGGCGCAGCTCGGCCAGAGACGGAAGCGTGTGAATCACATCGCCTATTGCGCTTAATTTTACAATCAGGATGTTCACGTTTTGTCCTTCAATATCCACTGTACCGCCTCGAGAATGTCGGCGGCAATAAAATCAGGTTCGCTCTCCGGGGTTGGCCTGTCCGGTCCGTCGTCCTGGAGCAAGTCGTTTCCGTAGCCTGTTTTCACCAGAATACCTTTCACCCCGGCTCGTCTGGCGGCGATCATATCGATGTATCGGTCGCCCACCAGATAAGAAAGGGTAAGATTGATATTTAAATCCCGCGCCGCGCGCAGCAGCATTCCCGGAGCCGGTTTGCGGCAATCGCAAATTTGGCGGTAAGGCGCTTTGCCTTCGGAGGGATGATGGGGACAGTAATAAAAATCATCAATAGAGGCTCCGTGTGTTTTGAGAATTTTCTGTAAATGGCTGTTGGCGGTTTGCACGAATTCTTCCGTGAACAATCCTCGGGCGACGCCGGATTGATTTGAAATAACGATGGCTTTCATGCCGCTTTGATTAATCATCTGAATTGCCTTACAGGCGTTCGGAATCACTTTGAGTTTTTCAAGGCCGTCCAGGTAACCGACCTCTTCATTGATAACCCCGTCTCTGTCCAGAAAAACCGCCGTATTCTTTTTCATTGATCTTTATCCCGGTTATCCTTCAGCAATGTTTGAGCGACCGACAGGACATCCTCAACGGTAATCAAGTTCATGCAGCGGAAATCCGTCGGACAGGTTTTTTTCAGGCAGGGGCTGCAGGAAACTTCCTTGCGGACGATCAAGGATTGCTTTCCCACAGGCGACGTGGTTGTCGGATTGGTTGACCCGAATATCGCGATCGTTGGAACATTGAGCGCGCCTGCCACATGCATTAATCCCGAATCATTGCTGATAAAAAGACGGCATTGAGAAATCAGATAAATCGCCTCCCGCAAAGAGGTTTCGCCGGCCAGATTGATCATATCGGCGCGGGCCGATGTCCGGACCTCCTCGGCCGTTATTCGGTCAGCTTTCCCTCCCAGAATAATTCCCTGCACAGAAAATTGTTCATCCAGCCGGTTGAGCGTTTCCGCAAAACGGTCCGGGAACCATTTTTTGGCAGCGCCATAGGTGGCGCCCGGTGCTATTCCGATCAGCATTTTCTGCGACGGTGCGACATAGCGGCGCAAAACGTTTTGTGCCTCCTCGCGGCTGATTTTTGTTTCCAGATTCATGTCCCGGTTCGCGGAAACGCAGCCCAATGCCTTAACCATTTCCAGATAATAGTTCACCTGGTGGACCTTTTTTATGTCGCGGGTAAGGGGCACGCTGTGCGTCAGCAAAAGGCCGCGGGCATCCGAATTGTAACCTGCCCGGACGGGAATCCTTGCAAAAAGCGCGATGATGGCAGCCTCTATGGCATTCTGCAGGAGGATGGCTGCGTCAAATTGCTTTTCCCGGAGCATCCGGGCGAGCCCGAATACGCCGGTGGCCGTGTCATATTTGTTTTCATAGACGATGACTTCATCGAGGTTGGAAAAAATGTCATAAACATCCGCCACCCACGGCTTGACGAGCATGGCAATCCGGGCCTGCGGATAAGTGGCGCGTATGGAGGCTACGGCAGGCAAGGTCAGTATTGCATCTCCGATCCAGTTGGTGCCGCGAATCAGAATTTTATGGATGCCTTTTTGGGGCAGTTTTTTGATTTTTTCGTCTTTCAAAGAACCCCCTTCATCCCTTTTTCGTCCCGGCCCGGATCTTGTGTAAGATAAAATTTTCAAACGACTGCGGATTGTCTTTGATCTCCATTGTTATGCGCAGGACGAAAAGCATTTTTGACATTTCCGGATGATTTTTTAAACGCATCGCATCCTTTTCTGTCGTGATCAGATAGTCCGCCGCGCTGTTTTTAAAATCGTTTTTGATTTTTTCCAGTTCGTGTTCCTGAAAACGGTGATGATCCGGAAAAATATTAAACGCAACCAAAACGGCTTTGGTTGACAGCAGCGTCTTTTTAAACGACTCCGGATTGGCTATTCCGCAAAACGCGTGGACCCTTTTTCCTTCCAGCTCAGTAAACGGTTTACAAATTTTTTTATCCGCGCTGATCATATCGTTTATCCGGTGAAGACTTTGAAAAACAGGAAGGTTTTCCTTTGTGATCAGGTTTTCTATCGTTTGATGGACCGCGATCTGCCCGTCAACGCGTGTAAAAACAACGGCACTGGCGCGCCGGAGTGCTTTTACCGGTTCCCGCAATCTGCCCCGCGGCAGAACATGGATGTTGTCTTTCAGATCCTGACCGTCTATTAATACCAGATTGACATCGCGAAAAATCTGCCGGTGCTGCATGGCATCGTCGCAGATCAGCACATCCGCGCCGAAGTGGTCGATGGCGGTTTTGCCGGTTGCTGTTCTTCGGGGTCCGGTAATGACCGGAATGCCCGTCAGAGCATGAGCCATCAGCAACGGTTCATCTCCGGCTATTTCGCTGTCCAGAAGGATTCGCTGTCCATCCGATACGATGTTCACGGCGCCTTTTCCGCGTCCGCCGTAGCCTCGGCTGATCACGGCCGGTTTAAAGCCCCGGTGCTGAAGCATGCGCGCCAGCATGACCACGCAGGGTGTTTTCCCCGTGCCGCCGACCGTGATATTGCCCACACTGATGACCGGACAGCCCAGCCGGGTCGCTTTTAACAGGTTGTGATCGTAGAGCCAGTTGCGTAAATTGACGATGGAAAGATAGAAGAAAGATAAAAGATGCGCAATAAATTTTATCGTGCCGTAACCGCTTGCGCTTCCGTCGTTATCCCAAATCCTTGGCCAGTCGGTTATTGTTTTCATGACTTCCTTCATCCTTGAACTGTAAATTGTACAGTCGGAAATATTCACCCTGTTTCTGCATCAGCGTTTCGTGATTGCCCTCTTCAACAATTTCACCGTTCACCAGCACAATAATTCTGTCGGCGTTGCGGATGGTGGAAAGCCTGTGCGCGATAATCAGCGTGGTTTTGCCTTTCATGAGGTTATCCAGGGCTTCCTGAACTTCCATTTCCGCTTCCGTGTCCAGCGAGGAGGTGGCCTCGTCCAGAATCAGAATGGGAGCGTTTTTCAAAATGGCACGGGCGATGGAAAGACGTTGTTTCTCTCCGCCGGAAATTTTCGTGCCGAGTTCTCCAATGTTGGTGTCGTACCCTTTGGGCATTCTCATGATGAAATCATGGGCATTGGCGGCTTTCGCGGCGCAGATAATCTCGTCGTCGCTTTTTTCGAAACTGCCGTAGGCGATATTGTTTCTCACCGTATCATTGAAAAGAATGGTCTGCTGCGTGACGATGGCAATCTGCCGGCGCAGCGACGGCAGGGAAACGTCGCGAATGTCCAGACCGTCGATAAGCACGCGGCCTTCGCTGACATCATAAAATCGCGGGATCAAATTGACCAGCGACGTTTTTCCTCCCCCGCTCATGCCGACGAACGCCACAACTTCGCCTGCCCGTATAGACAACGTTATGTTTTTCAAAACCGGCGTTTTTTCATAACGGAATGTCACGTTATCGATCTCGATGCCGCGGTCAATCGGCGGCAATTCGGCGGCGTGGGGTTTGTCCTGGATATCCGGAACCAGGTCAATGATGCTGAATACTCTTTCCGCACCGGCAATGCCCTGATTGATCGTGTTATTGACGTTGGTAAGTCTTTTCACCGGTTCGTACAGCATCAGCACAGCGGTCAAAAAGGAAAAAAACGTGCCGGGTGTGGAGTTGCCGGCCAGAACGTTGTAGCCGCCGTAGAAGATGACGGCCGCAATACCCAGTCCGCCCAGAAACTCCATCAGGGGATGGGAGAGGGCTTTCACGGAAACGGCCTTCATGTTCAATTTAAAAAAGCGCTCGTTCTCGCCGGCGAATCTTTTGATTTCGTGCGTTTCCATGCCGAAGGCCTTGACGATGCGCGTTCCGGCAATGGTTTCCTGCAAAAGCGAGCTGAGATTGGCCATGGTGATCTGCGTCGACGTGGTGACCTTGCGTATTTTCTTCCCGAATGCGGAAATAGGATAAATCGTGAGAGGAAAAATAATCATGGCAATGAACGCCAGCTTCCAGTCCGTATAAAAAATGACACAGATCAGGGCGACAATTGTAAAGGAATCCTTCACGATACTGGTGACCACATCGGACACCGCGTTTTGAATGGACGCGACATCATTGGTAATGCGCGACATGAGCAGCCCCGTCGGATGATGCGTAAAAAAGGACAGCGACTGTTTCTGTATCTGTTCGTAGAGCTGATTGCGCAGATCGGTGACAATGCGCAAGCCGATAAAATTCATTAAAACCGTTTGAACGTAATTACAGATTCCTTTCACCAGAAAAATCATGACCACGGCGAGAGGGAGCCATTTCAGCGATGCGGGGTTTTTTGCCAGAAAGATGTCGTCCAGCACAGGTTTCACCAGCACCGCCTGTGACGATGTCAGTGCACCGGCTATGACCATACAGAGCATGGAAATCAGAAAACGCACGCTGTATGGACGACCAAGACTTAAAAGACGTTTAAATATTTTCATGATGTTTCCGGTGTTCCTATAACATATCTAATGCCAGTTTAGCAGTTTTAATTGCCGCCCCGGGCTCGCCGAGCCGGGACCGGATAGCCTCCAGTTCCCGGATCATGGCCTGCTTTTTTGTTTCATCGCCTAAAATGGAAAGGGCCTCCCTGGCGATCCGGGCGCCGCTGGCATCGTTCTGAATCAGTTCCGGCACAATGGTTTTCTCGGCAATGATGTTGACGAGGCCGATATTTTTGACGCGGACGAATAATTTTCCGATAAAATAAGACAGCGGCGAAATTTTGTAAACGATAATCATGGGCACTTTCAGTAACGCTGTTTCCAGCGTGGCCGTTCCGGAGGCGACCAGCGCCAGGTCTGCACAGGAGACGACATCGTAGGTCTGGCCGGAAATGACGTTGACATCGATCGGAAATCCGGCAATGATTCCGGTTAGATTTTTCTCTTCAAGCGTGTCGGCCAATGGGACGACAAATTGCAGCTCCGGGATGCTGTCTTTCATGATTGTGGCGGCCTGAAGCAGTTCCGGCAGCAATTTTTTTATTTCCGACATGCGGCTGCCCGGCAGAATGCCTATAGTGATCTTATCTTCGTGCAGATCGAACTTTTTTCTCGATTCTTTTTTTGAATAGGTTGTCTTAATCATATCCAGCAGGGGATGCCCCACATAATCTGCCGCAAAACCGTGCCGCCGGTATGTTTCCACTTCAAAAGGCAGAATGACCGCCATCCGGGTGACGGTCTTTTTGATCTGTTCGATTCTGCTCTGACGCCAGGCCCAGACCTGCGGGCTGATGTAATATAAAACCTTGATGTTGTGCCGACGGGCTGCTTTGGCCACGGGCAGATTAAAATCCGGATAATCAATCAGGATGACAAGATCCGGACGCCGTTCATCGAGGGATTTTTTTATCGTCCTCATGATTTTCAGAATGTCTTTTAATTTGAAAACGACCTCGGTCAGGCCGACAACCGCCATCGTGGAGGCGTCGGCAAGAAGCTGAACCCCTTCCTGCAGCATCTTTTTCCCGCCGATGCCGTAAAATTTCAGCGCCGGATCGCGATTCAGCATTTCCCGCACAAGATTGGCGCCGTGCATGTCGCCGGAGGCTTCGCCGGCGATGATCAACACGGTTTTATTTTTATGATTTGAATCTTTCATGATCTCAGCCGGATTTTTCTTCAGGATGCCTTGTTAATGATATCGGCAATGAATTCGATTTCTTTCTGATCCAATTCAGGGAACATCGGCAGGGAAAGAACTTCCCGGGCGCATGTTTCGGATTGCGGCATCGTTTCCGGTCCGTCGTACAGGTTGAGAAATGCGTTCTGCCGGTGAAGCGGCACAGGATAATACACGGCGGAAGCGACCTCTTTTTTCTGCAGCGCGTCGGCCAGAAGATCCCGCTCGTCCGAGCGAATGGTAAACTGATGATAGACATGTTCGCAATCGCCGGAAGCGGACGGCAAAACGATGTCCTTGCGTTTGATGGCTGCGCAATAAAGCGCCGCATTGCGCCGGCGGGCCGCGTTGAATTCGTCGATTTTTTTCAGTTTGATCCGGATGATGGCGGCCTGGATCTCGTCCAGACGGCTGTTGTAGCCGACCTCATCATGGTAGTAACGTCTGGCGCTGCCGTGATTCCGCAGCATTTTTATCTTTGCAGCCGTCTCGTCGCTTCGGGTGACGATCATGCCGCCGTCGCCGTAACCGGCGAGATTCTTGCTGGGGAAAAAGCTGAAACAACCGATATCGCCGATCGCCCCCACTTTCCGGCCGTGATAGACCGCTCCAAATGCCTGAGCACAGTCTTCGATGACCCGGAGATTATGTTTTTTAGCGATGGCCATAATGGGATCCATATCCGCGGGATGGCCGAACAGATGAACCGGGATAATGGCTTTCGTCCGCGAGGTTATCTTGCCTTCGATTTGACGCCAATCCATGTTGAACGTGACGGGCTCAATATCCACAAAAACCGGCCGGGCTTTCAAAAGAGCGACGACCTCTGCCGTTGCGATAAAGGTAAAGGGCGTGGTAATGACCTCGTCACCGGCTTCAATGCCGCTGGCCCGCAAAGCCAGAAGCAGGGCATCCGTTCCGTTGGCCACGCCCACCGCCTGGGACGGACCGTGATAGGCGGCGACTTCTTCTTCCAGCGCGGACACGTTGGGCCCGAGAATAAAGCGGGTATCTTCCAGAACATTGCTGATGGCGGCATCAATGTCCCTTTTGAGGCTGTGGTACTGTCTTTTTAAGTCGACCATGGGTATCATGTCAGTAAATCCTCTGCTGCTTTCATTTTTGTGATGATGTCCACGGCGAGCGCCAGGGATTTGCGCGCCTCTTCCCCGGAAACCGGCGGGCAGCCGCGGGTGATGACGGCGTCAACAAAAGAGCGGATTTCCTCTTCCAGCGGATCGTGGCTGCCTATTTCAAGATGGTTTTGGACAATCTGCATCTGGCCCGAGCCGGTTGTCCCTTTACTGAAGGACAGTACTTCCCGTTTTTGGCAATCAACCGAATGATAGCCTTCTGGACTGAAAAACCGTATTTTTTGCATGGTCTTGGCGCTGATCCGACTAGCGGTAATATTGGCGGTGCAGCCGGTGGAAAAAGTAATCCGGGCGTTGGCAATGTCAATTTTATCCGAGAGAATGGGAACCCCCATGGCCTCCACGCTGATCGCCGGAGCATCCACGAATTTTACGAGGATATCCAGATCGTGAATCATCAGATCCAGGATGATGTCCACATCCGTGCCGCGTTCGAAGAACGGGTGTAATCTATGGGATTCGATAAAAAGAGGTTTCCGGATGACGTTTTCCAGCGCCATGATGGCGGGATTGAATCGTTCAACAAACCCGACCTGCAGAATGAGTTTCTTTTTCCGCGCCAGACCGATCAGATCATCCGCTTCCGCAAGCGTTGCACAAAGCGGTTTTTCGATGAGGACATCCACGCCCGCCGCCAGAAAATCCCTGGCGACGTTGTAATGGTCGCTTGTCGGCACGGCAATGCTGACGGCATCCACGCTGCCGATCATTTCCCGGTAGTCGCTGAAGGCCGCGCACTGATGAATCTGGGCTGCTTTTTGGGCGCGCTCCGAAGACGTGTCGGCAACGGCGACGATTTCGCAGGGTTCCAGTTTCCGGTATTTTTGCAAATGGTAATTGCCCAGGTGGCCGATTCCGATGACACCGACTTTAATTTTTTTATGCTTCATATTCTATCAATCAACGGCAAATGCCTCTTTCCGACTCTTTAATAAATTTTATGAAATGCCTTACTTCGGGCAGATCCTCAACTTCAGATTCCGCTTTTTTGATCGCGTCTTCCAGAAGCAGCTTGGAACGAAAAACAATGCGGTAGGCATCACTGATGGCCTTGATGGTTTTTTCCGGAAAATTTCTTCTTTTCAATCCGATAAGGTTCAATCCGTAAAGTTTGGCATGATTGCCCTGAGCAATCGTATACGGGGGAATATCCTTTACGGCGGCCGAACATCCGCCGATCATGCAGTGGGCTCCGACGCGGCAGAACTGGTGCACGCCGGTCAGTCCGCTGATAATGGCGTAATCTTCAACATGAACATGGCCGGCCAACGTTGCCGCATTGGACATAATCACGTGATTGCCGAGCTTGCAATTGTGCGCCACGTGGCAATAGGCCATAATCAGATTATGATTCCCCATGATGGTGACGCCGATGTCGGCTGTTGTCGAGCGATGAATGGTCACAAATTCGCGGATCGTGTTGAAATTGCCGATCACCACCCGGGTTTTCTCTCCGCTGAATTTCAGATCCTGCGGAGGCGCTCCGATGGAGCAAAACTGAAAGATCCGGCAGTTTTCGCCGATTTGGGTATAATCGTCGATGACCGTATGCGGACCGATCACCGTATTTTTCCCTATCCTGACATCGGCGCCGATGATCGAGTAGGGGCCGATTTCCACGCCTTCTTCCAGTTGAGCGCCGGGTGCAATAATAGCTGTTTCGTGAATTTTCATCAGTTAACCTTCTTTAGGAGAATTTACTTTTTCTTGAGCTCTTCCACCTGCTTCACAAGATCGTTCAGCGTCGCTCTCATTTCAGGCAGTTTGGCGCGGCAGGCTTCCACCTGCAGCCATTCCTTATACGGCAACTGCGGTGCGCCGCCCACCATGTCGCCGGATTTGATGTCTTTGTGAATCCCCGCCCCGGCCGCAATCATGACATGGTCGCCGATGGTTATATGGCCGACCATACCGGTCTGTCCGCCGACCATCACGCCTTTCCCCAGCCGCGTGCTTCCGGAAATGCCGACCTGGGCTGTGATGACCGAATTTTCACCGATGACCACATTATGGGCAATTTGAACCAGATTGTCGATTTTGACGTTGCGTTGAATCCAGGTCCTGCCCAGAGTCGCTCTGTCAATGGTCGTGTTGGCTCCCACCTCCACATCGTCATCGATTTGCACAAAGCCAACCTGCGGGATTTTAACGTTGTCGCGTCCCGGCGCTGCAAAGCCGAAGCCGTCGGCGCCAATCACCGCCCCGGAATGGAGAATGACCCGGTTGCCGATGATGCAGGAATGGTAAACGGTGACGTTGGCATGGATGATGGAATGTTCGCCGATGGATGCGTTTCTGCCGATAAAGACGCCGGGGTAAATAACCGTTCCCGCACCGATTTTGGCTCCGGCTGAAATAAAAGCACGGGGAAAAATAACGGCGTCCGGAGAAACATCGGCGCCGTCTTCAATGCAGGCCTCTGCGCTGACCCCGGACCGGCCGTGTTGCGCCGGATAAAAATGGCTCAGTATTTTTCCCAGGGCCACATAAGGATCGGAAACGACAATCAGGTTTTTCCCCTCCGCCGTTGTCTGCGGAGAAACGAGAATCGCGGACGCTTTTGTCGTTTTCAGTTTTTTTATGTATTTCTTATTGGCAATAAACGTCAGGTCGCCCGGACCGGCCTCATCGATAGCCCGGATATGGCCGATGACAACGTCATCCGCGCCCATAACAGTGCCGCCAAGAAACGCGGCTATTTCTCCAGTCGTCATTTGCATCGGTTGAACGTGCCGGTGTTATTTGGTCTTGTTGAATTCTTCGATCACTTTATTGCTGAAATCGTTTTCCTTGGCATAGTAAGGAATCGGCATGGTCGCCACGTCAATCACCAGCGTGTACTTTTCCCGTTCGGCAATGGAGCGGACGATTTTAATAATACCGGGCATCAGCTTCTGGGTCATTTCCTGATCGCGTTTTTTTAATTCCTCATTAGTGTCATTGACCAGCAACTGATAATCCCGCATCTTCTTCTGGTAAGCGGCTTCCTTTTCGCTGCGTGAGCTCTGGGTCAGAACGGAACCCTGTTTTTCCAGCTCATCTTTCATTTTTTTCAGCTGGTTTTCCATGCTTTTGATTTCCTGTGTTTCTTTCTCGTAAAATCGCTTGAATTCGTCGGCGGCTTTTTTGCCCGCATTGGACGTCTGCATGATTTCCTGCAGATTGATGAATCCGATTTTATCAGCAGCTAAAACGTTTGCACTCCATGCAAAAACCAGCATTGTCATAATCGCCGTCAGGTAAAAAAATTTTTTCATTTGTGGTCTCCTCATTTAAATTATATGTTTAATTTTTTATCTATGCTTTTACATCGGCATGCCGATGGTAAATTCCCAGCGTCCTTTGGAATCGTCGTTTAACTCTCCCCGGTCAAGAACGTGACCGTATTCGAGCCGCAGCGGGCCGATCGGTGAGTACCAGCGGATTCCGGCGCCCACGGATTGCCTTAAATCTCCCATATCGTACTTATTGTCCCACGAGTTGCCGGCATCGTAAAAGGCGACCAGCTTCATGCCGGATTCCTTGATAAAAGGCAATACCAGTTCAACATTAAAAACCATCATATTGGTACCGCCGATGACATCGGACGTCCCGCCGTTGGTCGGTCCGACATAGCGGAAGCCGCGCAGAGAATTGATTCCGCCCAAAACGTATCTGTTGGAAACGGGAATTTCAACCCCTTCATGATCCTGAATATAACCGATCCGTCCCTTGGCTGCGAAAACAACGTCCAGGGGCAGAGGGAAATAAGCGAAGAGACTTGCTCCGTACTGGGTGTAGTTGGCATCTCCCTCTAGGGGGCCGCCCGCGTGGGTGACCGAAACCGTGGCCTTCGTTCCCTTGGAGGGGAAAATGTAATCGTTTGTCGTATCGCGAATCAAAGACAAGGTGACGGCACTGGAAGATGTTTCGCCTTCCTGTGCTTTGACGTAGTCTGTTGCGATCGGCGAAACCTCCCGGATATCGTCGATATAATACTTGTAGCCCAGATAGCCGACAATCCGTTCAATCAGGGGATAACCCAGCGTCAGACCCGCGCCCTGCGTGTCGATGGTGTAATAATCGTATTCCTTCTCGTATTTCCAGATATCGGCCTTGCACCACAGCGGCAGGTCGAAAAGCCATGGTTCCGTAAAGGATAAATCGTAATTGCTGGTTTCGGAGCCCAGCGAAGCTTTCAAACTCAATACCTGCCCATAGCCGAGAAAATTCTGTTGCGTGATCTGTGCCATCATGACGAGTTTATCCGATGCGCTGTAACCCGCTCCCACCATGAACATGCCCGTGCTTTTTTCCTTGACCCGGACATTGATATCCATTTTGTTTTTATCCGTTCCCTTTTCCGTCTGGAAATCCACCTCTTCAAAATATCTCAGCCTGCTCAGATTGGCATAGCTGCTTCTCAGTTTACTGCTGGAATAGAGATCCCCTTCCACCACGTCCAGCTGACGACGGATGACCTTGTCCCGGGTGATGCTGTTCCCGGAAATGTTGATGTTGCTGATATAAACCGGTTCCCCCTTGGCAATCTGGAAATCAACGTCAACCAATTGCTCGTTTTCCCGCGTATCGATCTTGGGATTGATTTCCGCGTTGGCGTAGCCTTCATCGTTGCAGGCTTGCATCAGAAGATCCAGGTCCCTGATGATGGCTTCCCGGTTGTAATTATCGCCTTTCTTCACTTTGAGGGACTGCAGCAGCGCCTCGCGCGGCTTTTCCAGAACATCGCCGGAGATGGCCACATTATCGACTTTAAACCTCTTGCCTTCCTGAATTTTAATTTTAACGTGGATGCCTTTCTGATCGGCTGTGGTTTCCGGTTCGCCGATTTGAGCATTAATAAATCCGTTATTAAAATAATAGGCATTGATTTTTCCGATATCCTGCTTGAGCTGGTCACGCTTGAGCAACCCGGAATCGGTGATGAACGAAAAGAATCCTTTCTCCGAGGTGCTCATCAACTTTTTCAATTCCTTGGCCGGAAAGGCTTCATTCCCTTCAAACGCGATCGATCGGATGTAGAGCCTGTCGTTTTCCCTGATCTCCAGAACGACACGGAAATCTGTTTCCCCGTCCTGTTCCACCCGGTCTTTGATCTCCGCATTATAATACCCCTTGCTGTCGTAGAGCGCTTTGATCTTTTCAATGTCTGCCTTGATTTGTTCCCGATTCAGGCTCTGCCGGGTTTTGATGGTTAAGACTTCCTGAATGTCGTCTTTGCTGACGGCCTTGTTGCCGTTGATGACGATTTCGGACACCAGCCCTTTTTCCTGCACAAAAAACGTGATGACTTTGCCTTCCGGCGTGGCGTCCGTTTCAGCGGTGACGTCCAGAAAATATCCCATTTTGAAAATGGTTTTAATATCCGCCGCAATGTCGGCTTCGGAAAAAATACCGCCTTTCCTGCTTTTAAGTTTTGTCGTGATCGCGGAGGCATTGATTTTCCGGTTGCCTTGAATTTCAATGCGGGCAATCTTCTGCACAATGCCGATGCGGTCCAGGATTTCGACTTTTAATTGTTCCGCAAGAGCGGTTGTGCTGGCCATCCCTCGGCCATGCGTGGACACGGCGGGCAGTGAACTTTGCTTTTCCACATCGAATATTTTGCAGTCGATATTCATGGATTTGCCGAATTGAGTCAGGGTGCCGGTGACGATAAAATCGGCGCCTTTTGCCTTGCCGTGATCCAGGGCCGTATTTTCGTCAATCTGCCCCTCGCGTTGCAGAAAGTCGTCGGCGGCAATAATCTGAATGGATTTTTCTTTCTGCAGTTCTGCCTGCAGGTTTTTGTAAAAAGATTCCCGGATGACCGTTTTATCCTGATTGCTGAATACTTCAAAGGGCATCACAACAATCTTTTTGAGATCTTCCGAATAAGCCGGCGGAACAAAAAGAAAGACAAACAATAAAAGAGCCAAAGATATTTTAAAGCTTTTTTTACTGGTATTCATAAATTTCTCCATCGCGCAGAAGAATCCTTTCGGACATTCTTTCCGCCAGTAATTTGTTGTGTGTTACCGTAACAAGCGTTATTTTTTTTGTCACATTCAGGTTGACCAGAATGTCTTCTATCTTTTTTCCTGTTTCCGTGTCAAGATTTCCGGTAGGTTCGTCAACGAGCAGGATGTCCGGCTCCATGATCAGGGCGCGGGCAATGGCCACCCTTTGTTGTTCGCCCCCCGAAAGTTCTCCCGGCTTGTGAGTGATTCTGCTCTCTAATCCAACTTCTTGAAGCAATTTGCAAGCTTTTTCTCCGGCCTGTTTCTTGTTGAATCCTCCGATCAGGGCCGGCATCATCGTGTTTTCCAGCGCGTTGAATTCCGGTAGAAGATTATTGAACTGAAACACAAATCCGATGTGCGAATTACGGAAGGCCGCCCTTTTTTTTTCCTCCCAGGCAAAAACATTCCTGCCGTCAAGAAGCAGCAGCCCGCCCGTGGGGTGATCGAGCATGCCCATGATATGGATCAGGGTGCTTTTCCCGGCGCCCGAGGCGCCCAGAACGGCAAGGGATTGGCCCTTTTCAATTTTGAAATTCAGACCGCGCAGAACCTCAATTTTGTTTCCGGCTTTAAAAAAGGTTTTTGATAAATTTTCCAGTACTATCATCGTTTTGCGTCGTCTGTCGGGTTATTATTCATATCTTAAAGCTTCCGCCGGGTCGGTTTTGGACGCCCGCAACGACGGATAAATGGTCGATAAAAAGCAAATCAGCAACGTGCCGGCCACGATAATGGCAACATCGCTGTAGTTCACTTTGGACGGAAGTTCGCTCAAATAATAAACGTCTCCCGGCAAAAATTTAAAGTTAAAAATCTTTTCCACAAACAACGAAACCTTCTGCAGGTTTAATGCGACGGCTAATCCCGCTGCACATCCCAGAAAAGTACCGATCACACCGATGATCAATCCCTGATAAACGAATATTTTCATGATGCTTGCGGAGGTCGCGCCCATCGATTTCAATATGGCGATATCCTTGTTTTTTTCCATGACGATCATGATCAAAGCGCTGATAATATTAAAGGCGGCCACCAGCACAATCAGGCTCAGAATGATGAACATCACCCGTTTTTCCAGCTTCAGCGCCGAAAAAAGATTCTTGTTCATCTGCATCCAGTTTTGCGTCCAGTAGGGGAATCCCAGAGCGCTTTGAATTTTCCTGGCAATGACATCCGCCTTGTAAATGTCGTTCACTTTAATATCAATTCCCGTTACCGTATCTCCCATTTGCAGAAATTTCTGGCAGCTCGGCAAAGACAGATACGCCAGGGTTGAATCGTATTCGTAAAATCCGGATTCAAAAATTCCCACCACCACGAATTTCCCCATGCGGGGCACCATCCCTGCCGGCGTGGCAATGCTGACCGGGGAAATGATCGTTATGGTGTCGTAGAGAAAAATCCCCATGTTCCGGGCCATTTCCTTCCCGATGACAATACCGTCCGGCTGGACGCCGTTGTCTGAATAACCGGCGGCAATGTCCTGCGGAATTTTGTTGAGATGATCAAGATTCCCTTCTTTGATTTTTCCCAGATTGATGACACGAAAGGCGCTTTCGGTATCCAGCGCGCGAATGACGACGCCGGTGACGCCGTTGTCGTTGCGGATCATCGCCTGGGTATAAATAAACGGCGTGGAGGCGACCACGCCTTCGATGCCGGCAATTTTTTTACGGACGTCCCGGTAATTTTTCATGGGGCCGCTCATATCGGTGGTTAACTCAACGTGAGACTTAATGCCCAGGATCTTTGTGCGCAAATCCTCTTCAAACCCGTTCATTACCGCCAGAACAATGATCAGGGCGGCGACGCCGAGAAAAATCCCCAGGACGGAGATAAACGTTATCACGGAAACAAAAACTTGTTTGCGTTTGGCCTTTAAATAACGCCTGCTGATGAAAAGTTCGTAGGGCATCGGTATTGTTATATCCTTTTTCCGGGATAAGTCCGGTTCGGCAACGCCGTCAATAATCCGTTTATTCCTGTCTGGTTCTCAACAGCGGGAATAAAATAACGTCTCTGATGGAGGAACTGTCGGTAAAAAGCATCACCAGACGGTCGATGCCGATGCCTTCTCCGGCGGTCGGCGGCATGGCGTATTCCAGAGCGCGGACATAGTCCTCGTCCATTTCGTGGGCTTCGTCGTCGCCGGCTTCCCGCTCATGGAGCTGCTGCAGAAATCGTCCTTTCTGATCGACCGGATCATTCAATTCCGAAAACGCATTGGCAATCTCTCGACCGTAAATGTACAGTTCAAACCGGTCGGTGAGATCGGGATCATTTTTGGATCGCCGGGAGAGCGGAGAAATGACGACCGGGTAGTGGGTGACAAATGTCGGCTGGATCAGTTTCTTTTCCACCACCTCGTCAAAAATAGCCATTAAGATTTTTCCCAACGGATCATTGTCGTTCACCTTGCAACCAACCTTGCGGGCAAAAGATAAAGCCAGCGCCGGATCGTCCAGCGCCGCCGCGTCCATGTTCGCCAGCTGCAGGAGAGCGTCTTTGACGGAAATGCGCCGCCACGGAGGGGTCAGATCGATTTCCGTATCCTGATAATTGAATTTCAGACCGCCGAATATGTTCTTCGCCAGAAAACAGAACAGGTCTTCGGTAAAGGCCATCAAATCTTCATACGTGGCATAGGACTGATAAAACTCCATCATGGTGAATTCCGGATTGTGGAAGGTGGAGATGCCCTCATTGCGGAAATTGCGGTTGATTTCGTAGACCCGCTCCAGGCCGCCGGTCACCAGTCTTTTCAAATAAAGTTCCGGTGCAATGCGCAGATAAAAATCCATGTCCAGAGCGTTATGATGCGTTTTAAACGGCCGGGCCGCGGCGCCTCCCGCGCGCGGCTGCATCATCGGGGTTTCCACCTCCAGAAAATCATGCTCATCCATGAACTGACGGATCAACTTGATAATGAGGCTGCGCCGGTGAAATATTTCCTTCACCTTGGGGTTGGCGATCAGATCAAGATATCGCTGGCGGTATCGTGTTTCGATGTCGGTCAGGCCATGCCATTTTTCGGGCAAGGGACGTATCGATTTCGATAACAGCATGAGCTTCTGCGCTTCAATGGTCAACTCGTTGGTTTTTGTCCGGAATAATTTACCCGAGATAAAGATGATGTCGCCGATGTCGAGTTTCTTGAAAACAAAATATTCTTCCGGGCTTAAACTGTTCTTACCGATGTAGCCCTGGATCTGTCCCTTGTAATCCTGAATTTTGATAAAAGCCGCTTTGCCGAAATTGCGCACGGCCATCAGACGTCCGGCAACGGAAAAAGTCTCTTCCTGTTTTGCCAGGGAATCGTTATCCATATCGCCGAATTTCAACGTTATTTCCTGTGTTGTGTTTTTTGGTTTGATGTCGTTGGGGTATAAATCAATGCCCGCCGATTTCAGATCGGCAATTTTTTCACGGCGGATATTTAAAAGTTCATTATCTTCCATAGCTTCTCCACTTTTGTAAAGTCTGCTTAACTATATTTTTTTAGCCAAATAGTCAAGTATAACGATAATAAGGGGAATAGGCCTCCATGCGACGTCAATCGCAATGGGAGCGCCGTGCAAGGTCTGAAAATAACGACGTTCGTTGATAAATGAGACCTGCATTCAAAATTCTTTATTATTTCATAATCAATAAACGCTTGACATAATACATAACACACGTTACATTACACATGTAATTTAAACAGACCGGGAATTGCATGCCGCCAAAAGTTATTTATAGCAGGTCCGATATTATCGATTCCTCGTTGAGAATCGTCAAAGAAAAGGGATTTAAGCAACTGAGCGCCCGCGAAGTTGCCAGGCAATTGATTTCCTCCACCCGGCCGGTATACGAACATTTTCAATCCATGGACGAGTTGAAAAAGGCGGTGCTGCAAAAGACCGTTGATCTTCTCTATGATTATGTCACGCGGCAGTACACGAAAAATGCCTTCCTGAATACCGGCGTCGGCTATGTTTTGTATGCCCGGGATCATAAAGAATTTTTTAAAATGATATTCCTGGAGGATAACGATGCCAGCGGAATCATCGACGAAATGCTGAAGAAGCTGGATAAAGAGATCGTGAAGGTGCCGGAACTCAAGAAACTTGCTCCGGCCGAGAGAAAGGATCTGTTGAAAAACGGCTGGATTTACACCCATGGATGTGCCGTCATGGTTTTTGCCGGATACATAAAAAACAATCAGGATAAACAAATTATTAAGATGCTTGCTGAAGCAGGTCCCATTTTTATTGAAGATGCACTTCGAAAGCACAATGCTGATGCGCTCATCAATACAACGATAAAGGAGATTGAATAATGTCGGAAAATCCATTGCATTTGCTGATGAATCCCCAATCCATTGCGGTTGCCGGAGCGAATAACAACCCGTCGAAGATGGGAACTATACAGGCGTTGAATATTGTGAAGGGCGGCTATGGCGGCAGATTTTACCCGATTCATCCCGTGGAAAAAACCGTTTTGGGTTGCCCCGCCTACGCCACACCGGAGGTTTTGCCCGAAGCGCCCGATCTGGCCATCCTGATTGTGCCCATACGAGCGGTTGCTTCCCTGCTGGAGGGCTTCGGCAAAATCGGCACGAAGAGAGCCATCGTAATCACCGCCGGGTTTAAGGAAACCGGCGCGGCGGGACGGGACATGGAAAAAAAGATCAACGAAATAGCAGACCGCTATCAGATGCGTTTTGTCGGTCCCAACTGCATGGGTGTCATCAATTCCGGGATTTCATTAAACACCACCGTTTTAGCCACGTCCAGGGAACCGGGCCTTCTGGGATTTGCGTCGCAAAGCGGCACATTCCTGAGCCAGACGCTGCCCTATCTCAACAAAAGAGGGATTCGTTTCAGTAAGGCCATCAGTCTGGGCAACGAGGCCAACATCAATATGATTGACGCGCTGGAATATCTGGGAGAAGATGAACAAACCAAAGCCATCATTCTGTACATTGAAGGCATCCGCGAAGGGCGAAGGTTTCTCGACGTTGCCCGAAACATCACACCGCACAAACCGATTGCAGCGTTATACGTGGGCGGTTCCGCCTCCGGCGCGCGCGCGGGGTTGAGTCACACCGGCGCCATGGCCGGTCCGGATTTCCTCTATAACGGTATTTTCAAGCAGGCCGGCATCATCCGGGTCAACTCCATTGAAGATCTTTACTATCACGGCTGGACGCTTGCCACACAACCGCCGATGCGCGGCAAAAGAGTCGGCGTCATGACCAATTCCGGCGGGCCCTCCACAACCATTTCCTATACCTGCGATGCGGTCGGTCTGGAAGTGCCCCGCTTTTCCGACGGGCTGCAAAACGAAATCAGAAAACACATTGAACCGCACGCCTCTGCGTCCAATCCCGTCGATATGACGTTTGACCTGAGCATGAACAAACTCGCGCTCACCCTGCCGGAGATGGTGATGAAAAGCGGCGAGGTCGATGCGGTCGTTCTGCACGGAACCATGATGACCGGTTATCTGAAAGAGGTTTATCCCACGTTGAAGGACATTATCGGCAATATTTCTCTGGAAGATTTTTTGAAATACGGCCAGATGGACCGGACGATTGCCAACGAAACTTTTAAATTGCCATCTAAGTATAACATGCCGATGCTGATATCTTCTTTCTTTGATCATGAAGACAACTATATCAAGGGCTATCAGGATACAAACACGCCGGTGTTTTATTCGCCGGAAAATACCGCGAGGGCGCTGGGCTCGCTTTACCTGTACAAACAAATCAAAGAGCGCGCTCCCCGCAAAGAAGCCGCTTTGCCGAAAATCAAAAAAGAGGCCACGGAGATCATCCTCAAGGCGCTGGACAACAAACAAAAGGCGCTGGATGAATACGAGGCGAAACAGTTGCTTGCCTGCTACGGTGTGCCGGTAACGAAGGAAGCGCTGGCGGCAAAGGTTGAAGACGCTCTGAAGACCGCTAAAAAAATCGGCTATCCGGTGGCGCTCAAAGCCTGCTCCTGGAAAATCATGCACAAAAGCGGCAAGGGACTCATCGCGCTGAATGTGGAAAACGAAAACCAGCTCAAAAAAGAATTTAAAAATATTCAAAAGAACGCGGGAAAAACTGCGCCGGTGCTGGTGCAGGAAATGCTCAGCGGCAGCCGCGAATTTTTGGCCGGTATGACGCGCTTTGCCGGGTTCGGTCCGGGTGTTGTTTTCGGTCTGGGTGGCGTTTTCACGGAAGTTTTCAAGGACACGACAATGCGCCTCGCGCCGGTTACAAGCGCCGATGCGCTGGAAATGTTCGAAGACATCAATGCCCGTAAACTGCTCGATAAATTCCGCGGCCTGCCGAAGGTGAAATTAAGCAATTTGTCCAGGATCATTCAGGCGCTGGGCAACATCGCTCTTCTGCATCCCCAAATCGCCGAGATCGATCTCAATCCGATTATCATCAACGGCGCCGAACCGGTGGTCGCCGATGCCTTAATCGTACTGGAAGACAAATCTTAAGTTTATCGCTCCGCAGGAGACTTGGCCTAATAATTTAGTGTCAAGTCTTGCTTCCTGAAATCCTCATTTTTCAAAAATATAATTTTATGCTAGGTTACAATCCGTAATTATTAAGCAATCCTTTTGCATTAAGAGTGTCATAAGAAAGATAGGGAATTGTTATAAAAATCCGTTAAGGAGTAAATAATGCGGAAAAATATAATTACAAAAATACTTCTCTCTCGGAAACTTTATCAATTATCACTTGAAAATTTAAATTCTGATAATGAACTTTCTCTTTCCATCGGCGTTATTCTATTACAAGATTCTGTTGAAATATTTCTTCTTGCTGTTGCCGAACATATAGATGCTAGTATTGGTAATAATTCAAATTTTAATCAATATTTCGACCTAATAAATAAAAAACTTTCTCCAAAAGAACTTCCCTTTAAGCTTCGCCTAACCGCTCTTAACAAGCTCAGGGTTAACGCTAAGCACTATGGTTTATCTCTGAACTGGTATAGTCATAGTGGACACCTCGAAAAGAGTGATATAGAGAATAAACTAATTGAGGTGAGAGATGACAACAGAAAGAAAGAGCTATTCAAAGCAATTTAAAATTGACGCAGTGAAACTA
>JAGOMJ010000065.1 GCA_017993615.1 Smithella sp.
TTCTGGTTCCGAATTCCATGATCAGATCATTTACCGAGCTTGTCGGATAAATTCCGGAATCCGGTACGACAATGTTTTCATCCACGACAATTTTGGATTTTCCCTGACCGTTTCTGGACTCGCGCACCGTTCCGACGCTTTGATTGGATACGGTCGCGTGTTTGCCGATGACATTCATGATATTCCGGAGGGGGAAAAAATTGTATTTGCGCAGAGAATCCAGAAAGCCCATGTACCGTTTGGCAAATTCTTTTTCTTCGGGTTTGCCGATCAGGTAAGACACCTGGCCTTCAAACCAGCCGACCACGAACGGATGCAGGGTATACTGCTCGCCAGACGTTTCAGGATTTTTTATTCCGATGAACGCTTTCTTTTTCAGGGAGTCGAAGACGGCGTCGAATTTTTCACTGTTTATGCCGCTGAGCGCGGCAACCTGATCATAAGTGTATAAATCGGTCCCCATTTTCAGCAGGAGATTCAATTCTTCCGGCTCAATTACCAGATCAACCGTTTTGAGAATCGGATCCAGCGGCGGCCAGAATCTGTTATTCTGTCTGTTCATCAGAAGAACGAGCCTGCGCAGATCGCTTTTCTTATTTCGCCAAGACGTTTTTTTATCTTCGGTCATCATCGTTTTCTAACCAGCACGCATCTTCACCACTATGTTTTATCTCATTGTCAGCTGATCGTCACCGCCGGATTTAACAACATCATGATGTACCATCATCGGAGGCCACCGGCCGGATGCACCGAATGACACTGCATGAAACGCTGTCATCATAAAGGGGAGACGGAAATTAACGTCCCCGGCTTTCTGTCATAGACAAAAAATCGCATGCCCTCCCGCAGGGCAAAAGCACCGTGTACATACAGTCCGCCCAGCCAGAACGGCACATAAAACACATCCGGATAACAATACGCCATCAATCCGGCAGCGGCATACAAGCTTTCGACAAACATCCCGCCAAAGGCCATCAGAACCGCGAGTAAAAGCAGAAATAGCCGGTCATAACTGAACGCCAGCCGCAAAACAAAGGTTCCGTAGAAAACCGCCGATAGAAGAAGCGGTTCATTGCTGCCCAGTCCGCTCATCACATAAATCAGGGCAAAGGCCGTGGCCGTTTCAACGACATCACGAAGACTTCCCCCGGATATGCTTTTCTTCACAGCAAAAAATAACGGGAGACGATTCACTAGCCCAAAATAGACCCCGCCCATAAAAAGGAAGGCCAAGACAAATCCCGGAAAAACCCACCAGGCCTGACCGAAAAGAAAGGGGGTCGTATAAGAAAGCGTTTGCGTATAAACATGCACCCCGTCACACAGCGTCGTTATAGCTGCCCCAAGCAAAGCAAGATACATGAACCCGGCGTTATTTTTTTTGCTCATGACATTTCTCATCAGGCGACGGCCAGGCCCTTTTCCCGCAGATACGTTTTCACATCCTGAATCTTGAGCAGACGGAAATGGAACACCGAGGCCGCCAGCAGGACCGTCGCACCGCCCTGGACCACCGCTTCGTAGAAATCTTCCAGTTTGCCCGCCCCGCCGGAAGCCACCACGGGCAACGTCACCGCATCGGCAATCGCCCTGGTGAAAGGGATGTCGTAACCGGCTTTGGTGCCGTCGCCGTCCATGCTGGTTGGCAGAATCACGCCGGCACCTTTTTCCTGACAGATTTTCGCCCAGGCCACGGCATCGCGGGCGATCGGCATCGTGCCGCCGGAAACCACCAGTTCAAAACCGGACGGCATCTGAGCGTTTCTTTTCGCGTCAATCGCCACTGTAATTTTTTCCTTGCCGAATTTTTCCGCCGCCTGACGGATCAATTCCGGATTTTTTACCGCCGCGCTGTTCATCGAAACCTTGCTGGCGCCCGCACCCAACACCATGTCGATATCCTCCAGCGAAGCAATGCCGCCGCCGACGGTCAGAGGAATCCTGATCACTTTCGAAACATTTTTCACCCATTCCAGACGTGTTTTACGGTTTTCCAGAGTCGCTGCAATATCCAGCATGGCCAGTTCATCGGCGCCTTCGGCCTGATAAAATTCGGCATTTTCCACCGGATCGCCCGCTTCCCTGATATCGACAAAATGAACTCCTTTGACAACCCGCCCGTTTTTCATATCCAGACACGGCATGATTTTGATCGGCTTCATAACGTTTCCCTCCAGTAACAGCATTATATAATATAATGGAATGTCCTACGACTGTTTTAAATTTTCCGTTTATCAATCACCCGGCTGGCCTTGCCCTCCGAACGCATGATACTTTTCGGTTCGACCAGTTTGACCTTGGCCGTGATGCCCAGATAGTCCTTCATATCCTTGATCAGACGTTTCTCCAGTTGCTGCAATCCCTTCACTTCGCCGGCCTCGGCAAACACCCCTTCCGTCACTTCCACCTGCACTTCAAGCGTATCGAGCGTGCCTGAACGTTCAATAATCAGCTGATAGTGGGGTTCCAACCCTTCAATGTTGATCAGCACGGATTCGATCTGAGACGGATAAACATTGACGCCGCGGATGATGAGCATGTCATCGCTTCTCCCCATGACGCGTTCCATGCGGTGAAACGTCCGGCCGCAGCGGCAGGGCGTCGTGATCAGGCGGGAAATATCGCGCGTCCGGTAACGGATCAGCGGGAACGCCTCCTTGGTCAGTGTGGTAAAAACCAGTTCTCCCTGTTCGCCCGGAGGCAGAACCTCCCCCGTATCCGGTTTGATGGTTTCCACCAGGAAATAATCTTCAAAAACATGCATACCGGCCTGCGCCACGCTGCATTCCATCGATACACCGGGCCCCATGATTTCGGATAGCCCGTAAATATTCATGGCCTTGATGGCAAACGCCTCCTCGATCTGGGCGCGCATCTGTTCGCTCCACGGTTCTGCGCCGAAAATGCCCACACGCAATTTCAGCGAAGGCATATCGATTCCCATCGCCCGGCCCTGCTCCGCCAGATTCAGCGCGTAGGAAGGTGTACAGCAGATCGCCGTCGGACCGAAATCCTGCAGAATCATCAGCTGCCACTTGGTATTGCCGCCAGACATCGGAATCACGCTGGCGCCGAGTTTTTCCGCACCGTAGTGAACGCCGAGTCCGCCTGTGAAAAGACCGTAGCCGTAAGCGTTATGAATGATATCGCCCCGGGTCAGATCGGCTGCTGCAAAACAGCGCGCCACCAGCTCCGCCCAGTTTTCGATATCGCGCTTCGTGTAGGCGACAACGGTGGAACTGCCCGTCGTTCCCGATGAAGCATGCAGACGGACGATATTGCTCATCGGCGTGGCAAACATGCCGAAAGGATAATTGTCGCGCAGATCCTGTTTGGTGGTAAAAGGAAATCTTTTCAGATCATCAAGCGTGCGGATATCATTGGGGTGCACGCCTGCCCTGTCAAACGATTTTTTGTAAAAACCGACATGATGATACACCCGGTTCACAACCTGCTGTAACCGCTTTAATTGCAATGCCTCCAGCGCTTCGCGCGGCAGCGTTTCGTATTCTTCATTGTAAATCATCGTTTCTTTCTCCTGCAAAACACTTTACAACTTTTTCATATCCGGATTATTTTCTGGCCTGCTGGTCTGCATATATTCATGTTCCCGGCTGAGATGTTCAAGATATTCCGCCAGCGTCCATTTCAGCGCCGTCTCCGTTATGACCGCAAAGATCACATTCCGGGAATCAGACAATACCGCTTTAAAACTCCTCATCACCTGCAACACCAGCTCACGATCCTGCGCAAGCATGACAAGCACTGCGGCCTTACAATGATCCGCCGGAATAACGTCCGCGGAATCGTTTTGTTTCTCTGCGGGATTCTTTTCCAGCTCCTCCATCAGGCATGCCAGTATTTCAATGATTTTCATATTCAGCATGGACCGGGACATGGCGGTCACCTCCAGCGTCGATTGGCCTTCGCTGGCGGCAAAATACAACGCCTTGCCTTTTTCAATCTCTTTCTGCGACAACCCCACGCTGAGACAGATTATCTTCTGATCCATAATAATTTCCTTTACAACAAAGCCCCGGTCTGATGCACCCGGGCAGAAGATGACGTCTTTTTCGTTTGTGTAGGTAAAGATATTTTATTCATGAGTCAATTCATTTTCCGCCACATGGTCGCTGCCAGACATCACTCAGGCGGGACGATTTTTAATCTTTGTTTGAAGCTCTTCAAGGAAACCGCGCTGACCCGGCAATATTTTTTCACAGGCAATGCGTAGTGTGAACCATCCGCCACGGTCCACTTCCGGGAAGGACTGCTCTTTTCCCGAACGGGGCGGCCATTCCATCGAAAACATATTGCTTTTTATGGATTTTTCATCGATATGTCCTTCGACCGCCCAGGCATGAACCACTTTCCCGCTGGGCTGTTTCAAAGGCATCAACGCCCTAAACTCGCCGGACACCGCATGCCCGGTTTCTTCATGAAATTCCCGTCGGGCGGCCTCCAGCGGATCTTCCCCCGGTTCAAACAGCCCTTTGGGAATAGACCACGCCCCCTTGTCTTTTTTCGCCCAGAAAGGACCTCCGGGATGAACAAGAAAAACTTCCATATCCTCTCCCACAAATCGATATAAAACTATCCCTGCGCTCGTCTTCTTCGGCACTTGCAATCACCAGAAATGATCAACCGTTTTCCACCGGCTGAGTGATAATTTCGCTCAGCACCTTGATGTCCGCGCCAAAATAAACATGCCTTCCTATTTTCACGACGGGACGGCGGATCAGTCGCGGCTCACTCAGCATCAGATTCATCAGGTCCTTATCGTGGAGCCCGGCAGGATTCAATCCCAGCGCCTTAAAACTCGGGGATTTAAAACTGAACATGTCGGAGGCCGGTTTCCCCTGCAGCAGTTCCTTGATTTCATCGCGGGTGAACGGCTCTTTGAAATAATCCCTTTCGTTGATTTCCACCTTTTTCTGCAAAAGAAACTCTTTCGCTTTCCGGCAGGCAGTTCATTTGCTCCAGCAGTAAAAATCGGCCTTCATTTTAATCTCTCCTTATCCATTCCCCACAGGATATATGACCTGTGAACGACCCGTTCCTGTCTAAAAAATATCCAGGAAAGGCTAATATCCGTGTCCATCCCCCGACGCCCGCGATATCGACCATCTGCAAATCTATTCCCGGACACAGGAAGAGAACCACCGGATCGGACAAGCGCTTACGTCTTGCCGCTTTCGCCCCATTCCCTTGCGGCATGAATATCCCGGAAACTTTTCGATTCATAGGATCCCCAAACTTTTTCAAACGTGTGGAATGTTTTTCCCAGAACGTTATGTGATGCCTTGCGGGGAATGATGGCAATTCTCAGTTTCGGATTTTTGCTGGATGCCAGAGCAGTATGCATGGCGATATCCTGAATCTGATCCATGGTGATATTGATCTCTGCCGCTTTGGAAAAATCCCATATCTGATAGCGCAACTGCGGAAACCCTTCACTGGAGTTGATCTGTTCCTGAATGCTGTCGACGTCGTCCGCCTCTACCCTGCCGGAAAAAGTAATGACGATACCGGCATCATCACTTTCTTTTTTCAATTTATGAGACATGATGATGACCCCCGAGTTGATGTCAAGTGTTGTACGAACTGTTACCCTTTTTTTAATAGCACAGATACGAAAATTTTACCGTATATTTTACCTGAAGGCGTCAGGCGCATCCATCGTTCTTTCTAAATACATCGAGCGATATATTGAACTTGATTTTATTTTGTGGTAAAAAAAATCAATTACAAAATTCATCACTTTGAGGCGATTGGTCATGTTGAAACTGTTTCCGCCCGACGATCCTCTCCAGTCTGTAAGAATCAAACGATTTCTTATGGCCTTTGCTTCTTATTCCGTGTGGTTGACGATTGCGCTGATCACCTATCTGCTGGGCATTGCACCGGTATCGTTTCATGTTCTTTTTATTTGTTTCATGGGTATTCTTTTATGCAATATTCTGATTTATGCTGCAATCCGATCCGGCTTCAATAAACGATTTGACGACCCCAGCCTGACACTGTTTCAGATGATCATCGCCACGTTCTGGGCAATGGTTATTTTGTATTACGCCGATGATGCCCGGGGCACTGTCCTTATTCTCTATCTGGTCGTTTTCGTTTTCGGACTTTTCAAGTTGAATTTGCGCCAATTTCTTTACTTATCCGTCTTTGCCGTGTTGAATTACGCTTTGGTTCTGTTTCTTCTTTACAAAAATCGACCCGAATCACTGAATACCGAAAACGAAATTTTAGGGCTGATCGTTCTGGCGCTGGTTCTTCCCTGGTTTTCTTTTATGGGCGGATACATCACCCGGCTGAAAAAGAAGGTAACGCATTCCCTTTCTCAGGCGAAAGAAATGGAATTGAAATTCAGAACGATCTTTGATTCTGCTTCTGACGGGATTACCATGCTGGATACCCGGCAGGGAACTTTCGTTGCCGCCAATGTAACGCTTTGCCAAATGCTGGGCTATACCCAGGAAGAATTTCTCGCGCTGAAAATATCCGATCTGCATCCGAAAGAACAGCAGAAAGACATTTTAAGCATTTATAATAAGATCAACCATCATGAATTATCGATTGCCAGAAACATCCCCATCCTGAAAAAAGATCAAACCCTCTTATATGCCGATATCAGCGGATCGCTTATCTCCCTCGAAGGCAAAGAATACTCCGTGGGCGTCATCAGAGATATTACAGAGCGCAAGTTTGCGGAGGAATTGCTGATCGCAAGCGAGCAACGTTATCGCCTGCTTGCCGACAACGTAACCGACATCATTTTTACCATGGATATGAATCTGAGATACACCTACCTCAGTCCTTCCGGCTACCGTATTTCAGGGTATAACGAGGACGAAATCGCCCGGACGAACATTTCCGACATGGTCGAACCGGAAACTTATTTCCGTTTTGCCGAAGTTCTGAAGGAAGAGCTGGCGTTGGACAGACAGCCGGGACGGGATTTAAAACGGTCGCGAACGCTGGAATATCAGCATATCTTCAAGGATCGATCAAAGAAATGGATGGAAGCCACCCTGACCTTTCTAAGGGATAAAAACGGCGAGGCCGTTGGAATCATCGGCATCGCCCGGGACATTTCCGAACGCAAGGCGATGGAGGAAAAATTACAGTTTGAAGAACGGCGATTCCGGAATTTTGTGGAGCACTCTGCCGACATCATTGTGCTGGTCAATCTGGAAGGATTGATCACATACATCAACCCGGCCATTGAACGGGTACTGGGATACAAGACAGAAGAAAGAATCGGACGCAGAGGATTCGAACTTGTTCATCCGGATGACCTGGAATTTTTAATCCAATCGTTTACGACCTTGGCCACCCAACCCGATTTGCCGCCGATTCACGGCGAAATGCATCTGCGTCACAAAAACGGCACCTATCGCACATTGGAAGCCGTGGGAAGCAATCTCGTCAAAGATCATGTCGTGGAAGCGATCATTATCAATTACCGGGATATCACCGAACGCAAACTGGCGGAGGAAGCTCTGCAGAGAAGCGAACAGCGATATCTGGAGCTGAGCATCCTTGACGACCTGACACAGGTTTTTAATTCCAGACATTTTCACGCCGAACTGGGAAAGGAAATAGAACGGTCAACCCGCTACGATCATCCATTGTCGCTCCTGCTTCTGGATCTTGATCACTTCAAGACATTTAACGACACCTACGGCCACGTGGAAGGCGATAATGTTCTGTCACGACTCGGGCAGGTCGTCAAAAAATGCTTGCGCGATTCAGATTCGGCGTACCGTTACGGCGGCGAGGAATTTACAATTATTCTGCCCATGACAACAAAAGAGGATGCCGTGAGTACGGCCCAGAGGATCCAAAATGAATTCAGGAAAGAGGTCTTTACCCCCCTGCAGGGAAAAGAAATTTTCGTGACGATGAGTATCGGTGCCTCGCAATATATACCGAAAGAAGAGATGAAAAGTTTCGTTCATCGTGTCGACCAGTTCATGTATCAGGCCAAACAAAACGGCAGGGACCGAATCTGCAGCGATTGACAGCATTCGTTACCCGGCATCCAAGTCATGATAAGACATATTTCATCCACAACGTTTCCCCCGAAAGACCATTACGGTGTCGATATACTGCCCTTGTCTTTTTTCGAAAATGCAGATTATCCGGGCAGTCCCCCAATCGAATGTCTGGTTCTTTACAAGAAGAAAACATCGCTTCCGGCAGCAAGAGAAAGTTTTCTTGAAACGATCAGACATTACAATCTGTTTTCCAGCCGCCTGATCATGATTGATGAGAACAGGTTTGCGCTTCTGTACTGTACGGACGGTTTTCAATATATGGTTTTACCGCCGCTGGATGCGGATGCGGCTCACATCTCGATCGATGATGTCCGACACATGATGCGACATGTCAAAACATTACCGGGAGAACCTTTGTTTGCCGTCACCATTATCCCGGTAAGAGACGGATTGCTGGGCGGGATCAGTTGTTCTCATGCCATTGGCGATGCTGTTTCGCTGATGCTTTTTCTTTATGCCTGGGGGTGCATTCACTACGGCAACAGTTTTTCCAAACCGTCGACGCAACGATTATTTTCGGGGAGCCCTGTTGTCTTCGATACCTTTGATTCTGTTTTCGCCCCGCCGGTTTCCGACTTGCATGAAACAATCCGCAAGCGGGTCGAAAATTCACAAGAGACGACGCGGTACCACAGACGTGAATACTTTTCAGATAAGAGGCTTGCGGAAATGAAAAACGGGGCAACGTCCGAAAATGAGAATTATCGCCTGTCCAACAATCAAATCATCAATGCCGTTTTATTGAAAAAGTATCACAACGGCATCATGCCCGGCACGGATCAGATCAGATTGAGAATCCCCATCAATCTGCGATATATTCATCCCGATGTTGATCCGCTGTACATCGGCAACGCGGTTTTCTCCGCCGTTATCGGCTTTTCCCGAGCGGAGATCAACCGGATGTCCGTCTATCGGATTGCCTGCCGTCTTAAGGAGGCCATAGCAAAAATGAGGAATGAACATTATGTCAGACGCATCGTCTGTCTGTCAAAATTCGGGATAAGGTATCGGGGCGACATTTTTAAAACGCTGCCGCCCTATAATCCCGACACGGATATTCTTGCGGCCAATCTGACGCATGTGAACGATCTGGAATCGCTTGGACTGGGAGACGATGTCGGAAGAATTCTGTACATGGGTTCAACGATGCAGACAAGTTTTACCATGCTCAAGGAAAAACACAACAGATTATTTGCAGAAATAAGAAGTAGATACCCGCTGGAAAGTCCAACAACAACTCACGGAACTGCTGAAGTTCCATAACAGCACGCCTGCAACAACATCGGTCATTTTACGGCAGCTCATCGAGACTTATACAGTGATATTTATGATTTTAAGTAAAGACATTCCGATGTCCTGCAAACCGCCGATACTAAGCGAGGGCATGACCCACCAATTGCCGTGGTTGATCAGATTTCTTCCGTTTCCTCTTCCTCGGATGTATCGTCACCGCAGCAATCCATCGCCTCAAAATCCACACCGTCAACATTGGATCCGTCCGGTTCCACGCCTCTGCTTTCGGGTGTAAAAATCAGCGTTCCGCTGCTCGGGCTGACAACATAGGCCTGGTCGCCATCGACGTCGTCAAATCGGTATTCTCCATTTTCATCTGTAGCTACAGTAGCGTTACTGTACCCCGACAGGAGAACGGTAATACCCGCACGCCCGACACCTTTATAGGTAACTCTGCCTGAAATGGTGCATTT
>JAGOMJ010000001.1:0-99716 GCA_017993615.1 Smithella sp.
CCAGATAATACCCGCGCCCTGCAAGAAAAACTAATCGGATTGTCGCATTTTCCGGTGTATGTGTATTGATATATTTGATGGATTCGTAACTGCTGTTGTGGCGTGAAATGAATTCATCCCGGGTTTCTTTTCCCCAAAGGTAGCTCCCTGGATTTATATTTTGATAATAATTTTTTATGTAAAAGTAGTTGATGCTCATAAACAAAACGACCATTGAAAAGAAAAGTGCCGTCAGAATGTTGCGGAGGGAAACGGGGAAGGCCCTGATCCGGTTCCATACGGCAACCATGCCCATAACGGCCAGGATTGAAAGAAACGGAATCACCGGCAGGGCATACCGGACGATTTGATCCATGCCAAAGGCTTGCCCTTCCAGAAAAAACACCGTCAGAATGAAAAATGATGCAAAAGAAATAAAAAAAAGTTTGTCGCGCATGAACGATTTATCGGCAATGGAAAATGGCGCCAGCAGAATCAAAACAGGATTCAGGACACCGTCAAAATAGCGGGGGGAATTATCCTGCCCCTGAAAAAACATCCGAACCGGTATCGTCAGAGTCTCCCATAAATTTTCCTCGTATAACACTTCCCGCATGCTAAAAAAATTTGTGTGAGCATTCTGTGAGAACATTTGAGAAACACTTTCTTTAAACAACGGATACAGGGGATTGCCTGTAAGCATGATGTTTTTAATGAGCCAGGGAGAAAAGAGGATGCCGGAGATAAGGAAATAAATGGCTCCGTTCCAAAGGGCCTGCCGTTGATTTTTTGTGTCACGGACCGTGATCAAGACAATCCATAATGTGAGAAAAAACCAGATGACCAACGCATTGTATTTTGTTCCCAGGGCAATGCCCATAAATAAGGATGAAAAAAACAACCATTTACATTCTTTAAATCCGCCGTCACGATATCGTATAAAAGATAAGATACTCGCCGCCGAAAAAAACGTCAGACCGAGGTCGACATAAGCCTGTGTGGACAAGCGGAATACAATAGGGGTGCTTATGAAAATCAGAACGCCCAGAAGCCCCGAAATTGGGCCTGTTCTCTTATTTAAATAACGGTAAATAAGCAATGCCGTGGCGATGCCGAACCCCATGTGGATGAAATTGGCAAGAAAATCCTTCTGAAGATAAAGGGGAATCATGTAAAGCAGATCGATGTTCATGGGGAAATATGAAAAATCAGCCCATGGCATTTCGTAGAACCCGCCGTTTTTGAGCCAGAGTTTGGGAATTGCCAGGTGATGAATCAAAGCATCGCGGGCTGTCGGCGGAGTCAAATTTAATATGAATTCGGATAACAGTATCAGAAAAATGGCGATACCAAGAATGGCTGTCAATCCGCGATGCATTACGGTATTTTTATTGATCGGCATTGTTCGTGCAAATTGCCCCGCTAAAGTATTTTACTTGTAAAATATTTTAAATTTTATGATAGTTATTTCATAATAAAAATACATTTTTGCCTGACGAAGCATCGAATAACATGATATATATTTATTATGTATTTTAAATCATATCACAAAAAGTTATTTATAATAAATTTTATTGGTGTCATAAAAATATTGCGTAATCTTTAAACGGGATTGTTTCATAGAACACTTTAAACGTTTTGTATTAACAGTCCAACAATAGTCACGACATTGGGCACATATGTACTACAGTCGTCACCCCGGCGAAGGCCGGGGTCCAGTTTAAATAATTCTGGATTTACCCGGAGTGCACCATGGCCGGCCAGACCCATGCTGGAATGACCAACGTCTAGACGATTATGAGACAATTAATAATTATATGATGAAGAAACTTACTGATACTTCGTTGGATAAACTCCTGCGATGCTTTGTGATCATTTTCCTCGGGATCGGTTTATATGTTTTCTTTGTAGCATTATTCAATAAAAGTCTCGCCGATTATGATTTATGGGGGTATCTCTCTTTTGGGCGTGTTCTCTGGCAGGAAGGTTTTTTCCCCTATCAGGATGTTTTTTCATATACGCCCACACGTCCTTTGTGGGTTTATCATGAATGGCTGACCGGAGTTGTTTTTTTCGGACTGGTGAAGTTTTTAGGGCCGGCAAGTCTGCAACTTTTACGTTACATTTTAGCTTTGTTAACCCTATGTCTGATCTATGAAACAGCCCGAAAAAGGGGAGGCTCCGTCTTTGATGTTCTTATCGCACTTGTGCCGTCAATACTGTTAATCTCATTCGGTTACGAACCGGTCAGGGCACAAGTCTTCACTTTTTTCTTTTTTACACTGACGCTTTACATCCTGGAATGTTCAAAAAAAGCCGAAAATGAAAAGGTTCTCCGATGGCTTCCTCTGATCCAGATTGTCTGGTGTAATTTTCACGGCGGTTTTGTTGCCGGTCTGGGGCTGATATTTTTATATGCCGTCGGAGAAACTCTGATCCGCAGAAAGATTGCCGTTGCTTATCTGAAATGGGGAGTGATCGCGTTGTTGGTCACGTTGATCAATCCTTATGGGATTCACTATTGGACCTATACTATTCATGCCGTTTCCATGCTGAGACCGGAAATAACAGAATGGATGTCGGTTTTAGCGGCGCTGAAGACCGGACGGTATGTCTTTCCGGCCGTTTTATTTCTCATCATGAGCGTGATAATTTTACTTTTTATGTTGATGTCCCGGAAAAAAGATGTGACGGACATTTTCGTAACGGTTGCCGTGATCTATCTGGGAACGACTCATATACGCCATAGCGTTCTCTTCGGATTAGTGCTGGGGGCCTATTTGCCTTTTTATTTATCTGAATATGTCTGGGAAGCACGGGGGAAAAGTAAAATGCTTTTCGGTTGGAGTCGTTTCCTGCCGGTCTTTTTGCTGGCTTTACTGTTGGCGGCCTACTTTCATTTTTACCCTGTAAGACCAATTTCTTTTATTCCCAACATTCATCTGGCGGTTACAGCCGATGCTTATCCGACAAAAGCAATGGCCTGGATGGACGCCCGGGATATCCGGGGAAATATTTTGCCCCATTTCGAATGGGGTGAATATCTGATGTGGTCGTTTTATCCCGGTTGCCGTGTGGCGATGGACGGCCGTTACGAAACGGTTTATCGGGAGGATGTGCACAAGGAATATTTTGATTTCTTGTACGGAAGAAAAAACTGGGATGTTTTTCTAAAAAAATACTCCCATGATGTGGTGTTGCTGAAAACGGGCACCAAAACCCACGAATTGATGATGCGTCAAAAAGACTGGCGCCTGGTCTATCGTGATGGGACCGGCGTTATTTTTATGAAAAGAAATATTGCGGGTCAATAATAAAATATTTATTGTTGAAACTCAAATCCCGAAAGCGTAGCGTAGCGAAAAAGGTAAGTTGAACAATCCCGCAAAGCGGAGGGTTTAATGCACGGCAGCTTGCTGCGGGATATGTTTTTGAAGCTTGCTTTGGGGTTCACACCCATGATTCAGGCGTCAACTATAATCTTGAAGACTTTTTGTGAATTTTATGGGATAAATTTAAAATATGGACACGCAACCAGATCATAACGGAAATTCAGGTGCCGTTCGTTACAGAAATGTGCGGATCGCCCATTGGGACAGAATTGCTGAAACGCTCGACAAATGGGAAAGGTTTAACGCCTATTACCATAAGCGTTTGCGAGAAGTGGCTCGATTTTCCGTTCCGTCCGGACAGCGCGTGATGGAAATCGGCTGCGGTACCGGCGATCTGCTCGCTTCCCTGGATCCATCCTATGGCGTCGGCATCGATTTTTCGACGGCCATGATTAAACAGGCAAAGACGCGTCATCCGCATCTTCATTTTGTGACTGCCGATGCCCATGAATTGCAACTGCAGGAAACGTTTGATTACATCATTCTTTCCGATGTCGTTAATGAATTATGGGATGTTCAGGCTGTTTTTCAGAAGATATTGCCTCTGACTACGCCGAGATCGCGCATCATCATAAATTTTTACAGCCGTTTGTGGGAATTGCCGCTGAACGTTGTCCGGTCGTTGGGACTGGCCAAACCGATGCTGTTGCAAAACTGGCTGACCGTGGAAGACATCACGGGGTTGCTTGCTCTCGCCGGTTTTGAAGTGATTAATCACCGGGAGGAAATGATATGGCCCCTGCGCACACCCATGATCGATTCTCTGATGAATCGTTTTGTCGCCAAAATATGGCCGTTTAAAATCTTTGCGCTTACGCATTTCATCACGGCCAGGCCTCTGGCTGCTGCGTCAGATCGGGAGGAATTGCCCAGCGTATCGGTGGTGATTGCGGCACGGAATGAATCGGGCAACATCCAACGCATTTTTGAAAGCGTTCCGGAAATGGGCCGGAAAACGGAACTGATTTTTGTTGAGGGCGGTTCCACGGATCAAACCTATGAAACCATTCAAAGCGCCATCCGGAACAATCCGCAGCGACCGGCAAAATTGTTCAGGCAAACCGGTCAGGGAAAAGGCGACGCCGTTCGTCTGGGATTCCAACAGGCCGGGGGAGATATTCTGATGATTCTTGATGCCGATCTTACGGTGTCGCCGGACGTCTTGCCCCGTTTTTATGACGCAATTTATAAAGGCCAGGCGGAATTTGTCAACGGTGTGCGTCTGGTTTATCCCATGGAAAAGGAAGCGATGCGTTTTTTTAACCTGGTGGGAAACAAATTTTTCAGTCTGGTTTTTTCCTGGCTGCTGGGACAGCCGATTAAAGATACGCTGTGCGGCACCAAGGTGCTTAGGAAAACCGATTATGAAAAAATTGCAGCCAATCGTTCCTATTTTGGCGATTTCGATCCGTTCGGCGATTTTGATCTTTTATTCGGTGCCGCCAAGTTGAATCTGAAGATTGTTGAAATTCCTGTTCGCTACCGGGAACGAACGTACGGAACGACCAATATCAGCCGCTGGAAACACGGCTGGCTTTTATTGAGAATGGTGTTCTTTGCTTTAAGAAGAATTAAATTTTTGTAATTTTGAAGCTTCACATGAAGTGGCTTTGACTACTGAAGAGTGAAAGTTATCAACCGAAAATAAAAATCATTTACAAATTTAATCATAAGATTTGGTTTGATGCCTGATAAGATTAACATAAGCGGGAAACAGTCAATTCTTGTTGTTTTAATACTGATTATCTTAATCCTCTGTGTTTATTGGCCGGTTCAAAATTATGATTTTATTAATTTTGACGACCCTACGTACATCACAGAAAACAGCCATGTTCAGACGGGATTTTCGGTAGATGGATTACGCTGGGCTTTCAGTACAAACTATTTCGGTTTGTGGAATCCGATGGTTTGGCTTTCCTTTATGTTGGATTTTCATCTTTTTCGTTTTAATGCCGGCGGTTATCACTGGACAAACGTGATTATTCATATTTTTAATGCCATTTTATTGTTTTTGCTTTTTAGACATCTTACCGGGACTATTTGGCGTAGCGCTTTTGTTGCGGCGCTGTTTGCCGTCCATCCGATCAATGTGGAATCCGTTGCCTGGATATCTGAACGCAAAAATGTCCTGAGCACGTTTTTCTGGATACTGACGATGTTGTGTTATGTTTGGTATACTAGAAAGCCAAACTGGAAACGCTATGTGCCGATACTGATCAGTTTTGCCATGGGCCTGATGTCGAAACCCATGCTGGTAACCCTGCCTTTTGTTTTGCTGCTCATCGATTATTGGCCGCTTAATCGAACCGCGATAGATGAGCAGCACAACACAGTAAGTCACGTTGCTGCCGGTGTAGCAAAAGGAAAACTAAAATTTCTAATTTTGGAGAAAATACCTTTATTTGTTTTATCGATGATCTCGATAGGGATCACGCTTTATGTTCCCCAGGAAGCTTCCGCGCCTCGAATCGAGCAGACCATAGATTCTGTTTTCAGCCAAAGGATTACAAATGCGATTTTTTCTTATGGCATGTATGTGAAAAAAATATTTTGGCCTACCGACCTTTTTATTCCTTATTTATACCTTCATATCAGCATCGGGCAGATCTTATTGTTTTCAATATTGTTGGTCATCATTACGGTTTTTGTCTGTAAATATTTTAAAAAATATCCTTATTTGCCTGTCGGCTGGTTTTGGTATTTGGGGACGTTAATTCCTGTCATCGGGCTTATTCAGATTGGCGAGCAAACGATGGCTGATCGTTATGCGTATGTTACGGTTATCGGATTATTCATTATGGTTGCCTGGGGCGCAGAACAGATTTCAATCAAAAAAGATATTTATAAGAAGATATTAATCGTGATGTCTTTATTAAGCATCGGTTCTCTTGCCGTTGCAGCGCATCATCAACAAAAACTATGGCAAAATTCATTTACCCTGTTTGAATACGCTCTGAAAAAAGATCCGAATAATTATGTGGCTTATGTACTGATAGGCCAGGAATTCGCAAGAAATGGTAAAAACGAGCAAGCCTTGTATTATTACGACATGGGCTTGAAATTAACTCCCAACGTGTATGCGGCGTATAGGAATAAAGCGATCATTTTAAATAGACTGGGCAAACGTCACGAAGCGATTCAGGTCTTAAAAAAGTCCATTCAAGAAGTTCAAGCTCCCGCTGAAGCATATTATATGTTGGGATTGTTGTATTTAGAGGATAATAATCTTGACAAATGTGAAGAGTATTCTCAGAAATCCATTAGAAAAGATCCTAAATATGGGGACGCATATAATCTTTTAGGTCTTGCGTTGTTAAAAAAAGGGAATCTTAAAGAAAGTATACAAAATCTTGAAAATGCTTTACGCATTAATCCCGATAACATCAAAGCGCAGAATAATTTAAAAATTGCACGGACATTATTAAAAAGTCCAATCTGAATAAAGAAAAAAGGATAGCCGTGGTATGTTTTTAAAGAATGATTTTGTCTGTGAAGTGAATAAATACCAGAGAGACATTTTAAAGATAAATTGATAACAAAAACAGAACACATGTTTGAAAAAAATAACATAAGCAGGAAACAGTCCATTCTTGTCATTCTGATAATTATTGCGATGGTGCTTTATATCTATTGGCCGGTGCAGGATTACGGATTCATCTATTTCGATGATGATGTCTATGTTACGCAAAATATTCATCTGCAGTCCGGGATAACAACCGACGGATTGCGTTGGGCATTTACGACGACATATTTCGGGTTATGGAATCCCTTGACATGGCTTTCGCTGATGCTCGATTACCGGATTTTCGGTTTGAATGCCGGCGGTTATCACTGGACAAACGTTATCCTTCATATTCTGAATGCCGTTTTGTTATTTTTTCTTTTGAGAATCCTCACCGGCGCCGAATGGCGCAGCGCCTTCGTGGCTGCTTTATTTGCCGTCCATCCGATCAATGTGGAATCCGTTGCCTGGATCGCTGAACGCAAAAATGTCCTGAGCACGTTTTTCTGGATGACGACCATGCTGTGCTATGTGTGGTACGCAAAACGGCCCGGCTGGAAACGCTATGTGCCGGTATTGATCAGTTTTGCCATGGGCCTGATGTCGAAACCGATGCTGGTAACCCTGCCCTTCGTTTTGTTGCTCATCGATTATTGGCCGCTTAACAGAACAGCCATTGCGATAGAAGAGACAACAGGCCATCCGTTAAATTTGAAAAAAGAAAAAATCAGTTTTCTGATTATGGAGAAAATTCCCCTTTTTATTTTGTCGGCGATTGTGATTTTTTTGACCATTGGCGCTCCGCGAACCGATCAGACCATATACACGACTTTTGCCTGGCGAATGGGTAATGTGGTTTTTTCCTATGTGGCATATCTGAAAAACTTATTTTCCCCTTTGGATTTGCATGTTTATTATCTATCTTTAAGTGTTCCCTTCTGGAAGCTGTTTGCCTGCGCGGTTTTTTTGATTTTTGTGACAATTTTTGTATGCCGATATTTTAAAAGACACCCGTATTTGCCTGTGGGCTGGTTCTGGTATCTGGGAACTTTCGTTCCGGTGATCGGTTTTATTCAGATTGCCGATCACACCATGGCCGATCGTTATGCGTATGTTCCGTTTATCGGCATTTTTATGATGATTGCCTGGGGGGGAGAAAAAGTTTTTCCAAAAACTGTTTTTTTAAAGAAAATATTGATCGTTTTATTCATTTTGATAATCATTTTTTTTGCAGTTACCAGCCGTAATCAAATTAAAATATGGGAAAACACCGTCACGTTATTTAATCATGTCATTGAAAAAGATCCGAAAAATCATTTGGCGTATCAGGTAATTGGTCAGGAAATGGCTAAAAGAGGCGAGCATGAGAAAGCATTAACCTATTTCGATACGGCCTTAAAAATTCATCCTCAGTTTTTCCCGGCGTACAGTAATAAAGCTCTTGTTTTGAAAAAAATGGGGAAGCATGATGAGGCAATGAAGAATTTCGAGACGGCCGGCCGGCTGAATAAAAATTCACCAGAACTTTTTTACAATTTAAGTTTCATATATCTGGAAGAGGGCAATTATGAGGAATCTCTTCAATACGCTTTAAAAGCTATTCGCATAAAGCCCGATTATGAAGAGGCGTACAACATCGCGGGTATTGCTTCTGTTGAAGCCGGTAAAATAAAAGAAGGGATCGACTACTTTCAAAAATCTTTAAGGATTAATCCGCGCAATCTCCATGCACAAAGAAATTTAAAAATCACCTTGGAGAAGAATAAAAATCGTCATGAGAGGTAAATGTTTTAAAGCCGTTTATCATCCGTTAACCCGAAACACGGGGGAAAAAATATTTCATATAAATATAAAATAATATCAATTACTTAAAAATATATCCGATTTCAGTATCCTCTGACGTTCATAGTATTTTTTTTCAAAAATTATTTTCCTTGACTTTGTATTTTTAATGAACTAGATAGAAACTGACCGTCGGTCATATATTGACCATTATTTTTCTGCGCGGTTGCATCTCAACAGGGAAGAAAGTAGCTGTGGGACTTCTGGAACGAAGAGTAAAAGAGAAAGATAGCCGCAAGAAATTGATTCTCAGGTCAGCGCGCTCGTTATTTTTCAAAAAAGGTTTCAATAAGGTCACCGTCGATGAAATCGCCAAGTCTGCCGAGTTGGGGAAAGGGTCGATTTACCTTTATTTTGATAGCAAAGAAGAAATTTACGCGCAGATTCTTTTAAGTGATATTGATAATTTTAACCGGCGGGTCTCGGTACTTCTGGAAAAAGGAAGTTCAGCCACCGATTTGCTGACAGAATTTTCATATATCTACATTGATTTCTTCCTCAATGACGGCGAGTTGTTCAGAATCCTTATGGCCTACATGCTCCAGCCTGCCAAAATGAATTTGCCGGAGAAGCTCAATGCTCAAATTCTTAATGCCAATGCGAGCTCAATCAATGTCATCGGTCAAATATTGCAGCTGGGGGTGGATTCAAAAGAATTTTCCGCTGAAGTCAATATCAAACAAAATCAAAACGCGTTATGGGGTCTGCTCAATGGCATTATTTCTCTTTACATTTTTTCAGGCGCGCAGACCAAAAGAAAGGAAAGAATTTATTCCACAACAAATTTAGCATTGGAGATATTCATCAAGGGCCTGAAAAAAGCGTGATGAGTATTTAAAGATTTTTATTATCAGCCAAAAGTTTAAGCAAGGAAAGGCAAAGGAGGCAAAACATGTCATTTGAGATCAAAAAAGCAGCTGTTTTAGGCGCGGGAGTTATGGGTGCGAACATCGCGGCCCATTTAACGAATGCCGGCATTGAGTGTTATCTGCTGGATATCATCCCCCCGGGAGGACTTACCGAGGATGATAAGAAGAAAGGATTAAGCGAGAAAAGTCCGGCATGGCGCAATCGTTTTGCGGCAAACGGATTGGCCGGAGCCACCAAGTCGAAGCCGGCCAGTTTTTATGCTAAAAGTAATGCATCAATGGTTACCATCGGTAACTTTGAAGACGATTTGGGAAAACTGGCAGATTGCGACTGGGTTTGCGAAGTTGTGATTGAAAACCTGAAGGTTAAACAGGAACTTTTCGCCAAGGTGGAAAAGGTTGTCAAGCCGACCTGTATCGTTTCCACAAACACTTCCGGTCTTCCCATCAAGGATATTTCCGCCAATTTCAGTAAAGATTTGAAAAAACGTTTCCTGGGGACACATTTCTTCAACCCCCCCCGTTATATGAAGTTAATGGAAATCATTCCCGGCAAGGAAACGGATAAAAATGTCGTTGCTTACATGACAAAGTTCAGCGAGGAAGTGCTCGGCAAAGGTGTCGTTGTATGTAAAGACGTTCCCAACTTCATCGGGAACCGTATCGGTGTTTATGATTTGTCCAATGCGGGCAGGGTCATGGTAGAAAAAGGTATGAGTGTTGAAGAAGTTGACGCCATTGTGGGGAAGGTCGTAGGCCGCCCCGGGACCGCCGTTTTTGGAACCATGGACCTGGTTGGTCTTGACATCGGGGTTCATGTTGCCAAGAACCTTTATGATGCTGTTCCCAAAGATGAGTGCCGTGATATCTTTTTACCCACCGAATTCGCCGAAAAGATGATGGCGAACAAGTGGCTGGGTAATAAAACCAAGGGAGGTTACTATAAGAAAGTCAAGGACGAAAAGGGCAAGAATGTTAAATACGCTCTGAACTGGAAAACCATGGAATATGCTCCGGCACAGAAACCAAAGTTTGCGTCCATTTCCGAAGCAAAGAAATGGGTCGATTTCGGTGTTGCCAGTAGTATGAAAGTCGCCTTCAACGGAGAAGATGCCGCCGGTGATTATCTGCGCGAATATATGTGCAACAACTTCATCTATGCCGCGAACCGCATTCCCGAAATCTGCGATACCATCGTTGAAATCGATAACGCCATGAAGTGGGGCTACAATCATCAACTCGGTCCTTTTGAATCCTGGGATGCTGTAGGCGTCAAGGAAGCCGTTGCCGTCATGAAGAAACTGGGCAAGAAAGTTCCCCCCAAGATTGAAGAGATGCTGAAGAATAAATGCACCTCTTTCTACAAAGTGGATAAAAAAGGCGTAAAATCTTACTATGATTTCAAAAAGAAGGGCTATGTGAAACTGGACGAAAATCCCAAGATCATCCTGCTGCCCGGTCTCAAGGAAAGAAAGAAGACGATTAAAGAAAATCCCAGCGCTTCTCTGGTCGATATCGGCGATGGTGTGGCCTGCCTGGAATTCCATACCAAGATGAATTCCATCGATCCCGATATGATGAAGATGATTTCAGAAGGTTGCGATATCGTGAATAAAGATTTCACGGGACTGGTTGTTGCCAACCATGATCAGCGCATGTTCTCCGCCGGCGCCAATCTCTTCCTGGTGTTGGTGGCGATTCAGGAAGGCAAGTGGGATGAACTGAAAACCATGGTCAGGGAATTGCAGATCGTCAATATGAAGATGAAATATCTGCCCAAGCCGGTTGTCATTGCTCCGGCAGGTATGGCGCTTGCCGGCGGTTGTGAAATCGCCATGCACGGCGACTACTGTCTGGCCAACGGCGAGACCTACATGGGTCTTGTTGAGGTGGGTGTCGGTGTTATTCCCGCGGGCGGCGGCTGTAAAGAACTGGCCATTCGCGCGACGGAAGGCATTCCCGCCGGTGTTGTGGAAAGCGGATTGAATATGCAGTATCATTTCGGCAAGATTTTTGAAAATGTCGCCACCGCCAAGGTTGCGACCAGCGCTCAGGAAGCTCAGGATCTGGGCTATATCCGCAAAACCAATATGATCAATATGAGCAGAGACATGCAGATTTACGAAGCCAAACAGATTGTGCTGGGCCTGTCCAAGTTCTACAAACCGCCGAAGCCCGCTTTAATCCCCGTGATGGGAGAAAATCTGCGAGGTTTGGCCGGTGCGATTCTCAGCAACATGAAGGCCGGAAGATACGCTTCCGAATATGATGTTCATATTGCCATGAAAATTGCCCATGTCTTGGGCGGCGGTACCTGCGCGGAAGGAACCTGGATCACAGAGCAGGAAATGCTGGATCTGGAAATTGAAGCGTTTATGAGCCTTTGCGGTGAACAGAAGACGCAGGATAGAATATCCGCCATGTTGACGACCGGCAAGCCCCTGCGCAACTAGGATGAATCACGTGCCGGAGGTCTGAAAACCAAGCCTCCGGCCTTTAAAATAACAAAAGCCTGTAAGGAGGAAAATAATATGAGTGAAGCTGTCATTGTCGCATCCGTAAGGAGTGCCGGTGGAAGATATAAAAGAGGCGGTCTGTCTGAAACCAGAGCGGACGTCTTTGGTGTTCAGGTTCTGAAAGGGTTGTTGGCAAAAGTTCCCCAGTTAGACCCTAAAGATATTGATGATGTTATTGTCGGCTGCGCTTTTCCGGAAGCGGAAGCCGGAATGAACTTCGGTAAAGTCCTGGCTGTAGGCGCCGGATTGCCTGAGCCGGTATCCGGTATGGTTCTCAACCGTTTCTGCTCATCCGGCGTTCAGTCCATTGCTGATGCCACGGCGAAGATTCGCGCCGGCTGGTCCGATGTTATCATCGCCGGTGGTGTTGAGTCCATGACCCACATCCCCATGGGCGGCGGCATCTTCCGTCCCAACCCCGATTGGGAGTGGGACACCATGCCCAATGTGTACATGAACATGGGCAACACGGCGGAAAACGTTGCAATGAATCATGGCGTTTCCCGTGAAGATATGGATAAATTTGGTTTAGAGAGCAATCGCAGGGCTTATGAAGCCATCAAGGCTGGTAAGTTTAAAGATGAGATTATCCCCATCAAAGCCTTCAAATATAAAAAAGACAAGGAAGGAAAACGTATCCGCACGGAATTTGTGTTTGACACGGATGATGGTGTGAGATGGCCCTCCGACCTGGGGGCCATGGGGAAAATGAAATCACCTTTCAAACAGGGTGGAAACTGCACCGCCGCCAACTCTTCGCAGATGACTGACGGCGCCGCCTTTACGCTCCTGATGACTCCGGAAAAAGCCAAAGCCATCGGCGTAAAACCCATTGCCAAACTGGCTTACTATGCGGTAGCCGGATGCAAACCGGAAGAAATGGGCGTCGGTCCGAGATACGCTATTCCCAAGGTTCTCAAACTTGCCGGTTTGACAACAAAGGATATTGACGTCTTCGAAATCAACGAGGCGTTTGCTTCCCAGGCTCTTTATTGCATCAGAGAGTTGGGCATTGAAGATCGTTTGAATGCCGGTGACATCAATCCCAACGGCGGTGCAATTGCTCTGGGCCATCCGCTGGGATGCACAGGCGCCAAACTGACCGCTCAATTGCTGCATGAAATGAAACGACGCGGCAGCAAACGCGGTATCGTATCCATGTGTATCGGCGGCGGTATGGGAGCTGCTGCAATCTATGAGATGCTGTAAAAATGGCCCCTTCCTAGCTTTTGTAAAAAAGCTATAACTCTTCTTTCGATCCCTTCGTCATCCCCTTTACCGGGGATGGCGGAGGGGTCGACCTCTTTCAATCGCATCCTTCGAATAAAGCAAAGCGTACTGTGCGAAAATCGTTAAAACCGTTTTCTTAAATCCGGATACTTTTTCCCCTTGAAATAAGCAATACTTTAAGTTATAGCACACACCTCTTGGGCGGTTAACTCAGCGGGAGAGTGCTACCTTCACACGGTAGAAGTCACTGGTTCAATCCCAGTACCGCCTACCAATGAAATCAAGGGGTTGTGGTTTAGGCTGCGCCCCCTTTTCTTTTCTGCATCATCATTAAATGCCGGTTTTGGAAAAGATCATCTGATCTTTTGAGAATCCTCGTTTGCGGCAATCCGGGATGGTTGCAAAAAAAGTTGTTATTAGTCAGAAGTTGATTGACAAAACTTCCGCTGTGATGCTATAAAACAACAGCTTAAGGATCAAGAGGTCTTACCGTAGTTGGTGATCATTTATCCCTATCTGAATAACTATTGGTGGTCATTTATTCCTATCTCAATAATTAAAAGAACACCGATATAAAGCAAGGAGGATGTTTTATGGCTTTAAGAGATGCGTATTTTGTTGATGGAGTGCGTACATGGTTCGGAAAGTCCAGACAGGACGGCCATTACTGGACCACCCGCGCAGATGATTTGGTGACGAAAGTCATGAAAGAACTTATTAGAAGAAACCCGAAGGTTCCATGGGGCGAAGTTGACGACAACATCTGGGGTGCGACAACGCAGGTTGGGGATCAGGGTACTACGATGGGAAGGGTAACGGTTCTCACCGCAGGTCTTCCGGTAGAGGTTCCCGGATTTTCGGTGGACAGAATGTGCGCGGGCGGTATGACCTGCCAGGCCATCGGTTCATCTTTCGTCAAGACGGGCTGCGCCGACATTATTATTGCAGGCGGTGTGGAGCACATGGCTCACCATCCCATGGGAGCGGGCGCAGACCCGAATCCGCGGGTTGTCACCGAGAAGATGGTCGAGGTCAAGTATTTCAATATGGGCAACACGGCGGAAAAACTGCACGACTGGCTTCCGGAAAACGGCGAACAGCCGGTGACGAAAGAAGAAGCCGATGAATATGCCTACCATTGTCTGGAAAAATATTTCAAGGCTTTGGATGCAGGCTATTACCATAAGCACTGTGTTGATATGACGGTTTTTACCCCCAATGGATGGAAAGTTGCCAATTATGATGAACAAGCCAAGCGCGGAACGACGCTTGAGAGCATCAAAAATTTCCGGAAATTCCCCTTCAAGGCGGAAGGCCATGTCACCGCGGCAAACGCTTCGGGGTTGAATGACGGCGCTTGCGTTTCACTCATCATGTCAGGCAAGCGATGTAAAGAACTGGGCATTCAGCCCAAGATGAAATTTGTCGGTGCCGGTTTCGTTGGCGTGGATCCGTCCATTATGGGATGGGGTCCTGTTCCTTCCACGGAAAAGGTTCTCAAGAACTTCAATATGAAATTTGATGATCTCGATATCATCGAATTGAACGAAGCATTCGCTGTCCAGGCTGTCGGTTTCATGAAGCACTTTGGCATGAAGCTACCTCAAGACCCACGCCTTAACCCATACGGCGGAACCATTGCCATGGGCCATCCGCTGGCCAGCTCCGGTGTTCGCCTGAGCATGCAATTGGCGCAGGACTTCGAGCTTAATCCGAAGGCGAAGTACGGACTGACCACCATGTGTGTCGGTCTCGGTATGGGTGGTTCTATCATTTGGGAAAACGTCGTAGGGAAAAAATTATAGGAGGTTAAGGCTATGGCAAAGTATATAACAGAATGTAAACTCAATTTCTTGCAGTCAGCAAAGGCTGGGAAAATAGCGATTGTTACAATGGACAACGGCCAGTTCTACAATATCCCCAATACGTGGGGTTTTGAGGCCTTTGAATTTCTAAACAAAATTATTGATACCGTTGAAAAAGACAAGGATGTTAAAGGCTGGATCTTGACTGGCAAGCCTTTCATCTTCAATGTCGGCGCCGACATTATGAGTGTGGATCCGACTGCAACAAAAGAGGATCTTCTCAAAATCGGTGAGATGGGACATGGTACGTTCAAAAGAATCATGAATCTCAAGATCCCGACACTGGCCGCCATTAATGGCGCGGCGATGGGCGGCGGCGTCGAGGTCGGGCTGTATCACAATTACCGCACGATCTCCAAGAGCCCGGGCGGATGCGATCATTATGCGCTGCCCGAGTGCTTCCTCGGTTTGATTCCCGGTTGGGGCGGAACTCAGCTGGTAACCAAACTTTGCGGTCCGGAAGCAGCCATTGAGCTCATCATCAACAACCCGCTCAATATGAACAAAATGATCAATTCTATAAAAGCTGTCGAGATGGGTCTGGCGGATAGACTCATTGCTCCGGCCGAGTTCATGGATGAATCCATTGCTTTACTGGAGAGAATCATTACCGGCGAGGAGAAAATTGAGCGCAAGAAAGTGGATCCGAAGATGAGTGATGAGCTCTACAATAAGACAAAAGAATTCATTACCGGTAAGGTTCATTCAGGCGCCATTGCACCTTACAAAGCTCTCGAGTTGATCAAGGGTGCGGCGGAATGGTCTTATGATGAAGGGTTCCAGAAAGAGACTGAAGTTCTGGCTGATATGATTATGTCCGATCAGTTCAAGTGCGGTGTTTACTCTTTCGATCTGACCCAGCGCCGCGCCAAGAAACTTCCCGGCAGACCGCCGAAAGAAGTCAAAGGCAACAAGATCGCCAAGATCGGCGTTATCGGCGCCGGCCTGATGGCTTCCCAGATGGCCCTGTTATTCGCACAGCGTTATCAGTGCCCCGTTATCATGAAAGACATCAAACAGGAATTTATTGATAAGGGCTTGGCTTACTGCAGGGAACAGCTTGCCAAGACCGCGAAAAAAGGCAAACTGTCCGCAGCGGATGCCAAGTGGATAGGCGAAGATCTTATTTCCGGCACCTTGACCTATGAGCCGTTCAAGGATTGTGATTTCGTTATCGAAGCGGTTTTCGAAGAAATGGGCATCAAACAGAAAATTTTCGGCGAACTGGAAGCAGCCTGCAAGCCGGAATGCCTGTTCCTAACCAACACATCCTCTCTGGATGTTGCTGAAATGGGCAAAAATCTGAAAGATCCTTCCCGCGTGGTCGGGTTCCATTTCTTTAATCCCATCGCCGTGCTGCCGCTTGTCGAGATCATCAAAACCGACAAGACCAGCGATGTCGTTCTGGCAACCGCATTTGACATTGCCAAGAAGATCAAGAAGACACCGGTTCTGGTGAAGAATGCCCCTGCATTCCTGGTCAACAGAGTTTTACTGGCCTGGATGGACGGTATCTTCCAGTGCATCGACGAAGGCGCCGATTTCATGCAGGTGGACAACGCAGTATTCGATCTGGGCTTCCCCATGTCGCCGTTCACACTGGCTGCGCTGGTGGGCCCTGCTATCGCACTGCATGTTCAGGAAACCCTCAACAAGTCTTTCCCCGACCGATTCCCGGTCAATGCCGGACTCAAGAACCTGGTGGCGAAGGGCAAGAAACAAATGGTTACCTTTACGGACAAAGGCATCGATGTCGATCCCGAGATCAAAGCCGGTTGGCCGCAGGGGAACAAGAGATTCACCGACGACGAGATCAAGGCGCGTGTGTTGGAGCGTGTAGCCAAAGAAGTCGACTTGATTCTTGCGGAAGGTGTCGTGGCGGAACCGAAAGATGTGGATACCGGCGTCATCATGGGAGCGGGCTGGCCGTTCTTCATGGGTGGCATTACCCCATACCTGGATCAGAAAGGAATTTCGAAAAAGGTTGCGGGAAAAGATTTCCATCCGAAAGGTTTCTTAACCGTAGAGAAATAGTAGCACTCTAATCAAGAAATGAAATTGCCGGGCGACCCTTATGGTTGCCCGGCTTTTTTTATGTTTTGCCATCCGATGAAAAAAGCAAAGACAAAACATTAAACATGTTTTTCTCAGGCTTGTTCATGAACAGTCAACTTATTTTCCGGAACCCCTTTTTTAATCAATTTTATATTTTTGACAATGTGCTGTTGAATATTTCATTGACTTACACATTCAAATTTTCTATAATTTTATTAGAAATGGTGGAAATTTTAAAAAGTTTGCGACGATCATTGGCTGATTGATAAAAACATATCTGATATTGCGTTGCGGAGGTCATAGTAATGCCGCCTGCGGAAATGAGGCATGAAAGAGTTGTAGTGGAAACGGACCGCTATCGCGTGGAAGGAGATATAACACTGCCTCAGGAAGGGTATCGCAGCCGCCTTTCCGATTATTTAAACCGAAGTGATCAGGAATTTATCATCCTTGTAAACGTTGAATTGTTATCGCTTGACGGGTCCGGCCGCGATTGGCGTGCCCCGGTGCTTATGCTTGCCAGACAGCATATCAGGCTGGTTGTCCCCGTGGGCGGACCTAATGCTTAAGGTGAGAGAAATCGTGAATGGCCGCTCTTTTGCAGAACGTTGAAAATCATTCCTTTTAAATTCATCCGGCATTGGAACAGTTTATCTGAAACCCGTACAATGACATTTATCTTCCATAAAATAATAACCGCAGATGTTGTAAAAACGATCATGGCAGGATCGTAAAGAATATTTTCAATGAATAAAAAACATGTGAAGGAGTTTGTAAAATGAACGTCAAAGATTTGTTTGATTTGAAGGGCAAGATTTCCGTCGTGACAGGCGGCGGCAGAGGCATCGGTAAATTCATAGCGACGGGGCTTGCGGAAGCCGGTTCAGATGTCGTCATTGCGTCGCGCAAGATGGAAAACCTCGAAAAAGAAGTAAAGGAACTGGAAAATCTGGGTATCCGGGCTCTGGCGGTGAAATGCGATTTGGCCAAAAAAGAAGATATCGGCAATCTGGTCAAAGCCGCCATGGATAAATTCGGCACGATCGACATCCTGGTCAATAATGCCGGACTGACATGGGGAGCGCCGACGCTGGATTATCCGCTGGATAAGTGGGAAAAAATATTTGACGTTAATGTCAAGGGCGTGTGGATTCTTTCCCAGCAGGTTGCCCGGATTATGAAGGAAAAAGGCGGCGGCAAGATGATCAATGTGTCTTCCATCTACGGTTCGCGCGGCTCCAATGAAGAAGAGCATCCGGCCGTTGCTTATAATCCGTCCAAATTTGCCGTGGAAGGCTTGACCAAAACGCTGGCCCTTAAACTGGCCCGTTACAAGATTTATGTGAATTGCATTGCTCCGGGTTTTTTCAAAACGGATATGATGGGCCATTTATTCAAGCCGGAGATGAAACCCATTCTCGATTTGACGGTCGGCGCTATTCCGCTCAAGATGTACGGGGAAGAAGACGATGTAAAGGGATTGGCCGTATTTCTGGCATCCAAGGCGTCCAATTACATTACCGGCGGTATTTTCCCCGTGGACGGCGGATTTTCCGCGCAGTAAAAAGTCCGGATGGGTTTGCGAAAGAGGCATGACGCCGAAGATTTCACGGGCTTTGAAAAGTCATGAGGTAAAAAACATGAAAAAAATAAAACATTCGTTTTTCCTTTTGCTGTCTTTGATTGTGGTAGCCTGTGCTCCCGCTTATACGCTCAATCATTCTTCACCAGTCAAACCCCTCAGTCTGCCCGCTGACGCCGCCGCTCATTACTGGGCTCAGAATGAATGGTGGTATTACACAGGACATTTGAAAGCGGAGGATGGAAGGGAATTCGGATATGAATTGACCTTCTTCAAGCGAATTACCAGTGAGGATAAGGTTCCGCATTTTTTTATTCCCATCCCGGCGCACTGGCTCAAAGATCTTGGAATGATGGGGCATTTTGTTATTACCGACATTACCCATCAGAAATTTATGACGCAAGAGGTGAATAATTTCTTCGGCTTGCCGTCAAAAGCGGACGATACAAAATACGATCTCATGATCGGCACCTGGACGGCCCGTGAAGAAGAAGGGAAACATCTTCTGTACGCTGAAATGGATGACGGCCGGATCGAACTGGAACTGCAGCCGGTAAAGGTCGCCGCCCTGCATGGACGACAGGGCATCGTCGATAAAGGAGGGGGCAATTCCAATTATTATTATTCATTGACGAACATGAAAACGTCCGGCACTTTAACCATCGGGGGCGAATCGCTTGATGTGCATGGAAAATCATGGATGGATCATGAATACGGAACCATGAAGCTCACTTACCCGCAGAGCGGATGGGATTGGTTCAGTATTCAGCTGGAGAACCATTACGAATTAATGATCTATGTTATCAGAAGTGAAGGCGATCTGAAAAACAGCCTGGTCGGTGGAACCTTTGTTCTGCCGAATGGAAAAACCATTCCCGTCAAAGCGCGGGATATCGAAATCAGGAATCTGGACTACTGGCACAGTGAAAAAACCGACTCCGATTATCCGTCTTCATGGGAAATCATTGTCAGGCCTTTCAAGCTAAAACTGAAATGTCAGCCGGTTATGGCTGAGCAGGAAGTCAATTTACAACCCATGCCCTACTGGGAAGGGGCCATATCCGTCAGCGGAACGTTTCATGGCAAATCCGTCAAAGGTCAAGGGTATATTGAACTGGTGGGCTATTCCAGAAAATATCCAATCCAATACATTAATTAAAATGATTCCGCCATGGAACGATAAACGAACCTTTATTTTTACCATGAAATTATTCTTCCACATAAGGCAATAGGCTTTACAAGCCTATTGCCTTATGTTATTAGAAAAACGATGAAAAAACCATTAAGGAGAACTGTATGTCCGGCCATTCCAAATGGAGCACGATTAAAAGAAAAAAGGGTGCGATAGATGCCAAACGCGGCAAAATATTTACTAAAATTATCAAGGAAATAACTCTGGCGGCAAGGCTGGGCGGAGGGGATATTGAAGGCAACTCGAGGTTAAGGCAGGCTGTCATGCTGGCCAAGGAAGAAAATATGCCCAAGGATAATATTGAGCGGGCGATCAAAAAAGGTACCGGCGGCGGCGAAGGCGCGGCGGCCTATGAAGAAGTCACCTATGAAGGTTACGGACCGGGCGGTGCGGCGGTTCTTGTGGAAATCATGACGGATAATAAAAACAGAACTGTTGCAGAAATCAGACATATCTTTTCGAAGCATGGCGGCAATCTCGGTGAAAACGGCTGTGTTGCGTGGATGTTCGCCAAGAAGGGGAGTATTGTTATCGACAAGAAAGTGATTGATGAAGATGCTCTGATGGAACTGGTTTTAGAAGCCGGGGCGGAAGATGTGAAAACGGAGGACAGCGAGTACGAAGTGATTACCGATCCCGGGTCCTTTGAAGCGGTCAAGAAGATTCTGGATGACAAGGGGATTAAACATCTGGAAGCCAGGATCGGCATGATTCCGTCTAATACCGTAAAACTGGAAGCCAACAAGGCGGAGCAGATGCTGAAGATGATGGAGAAACTGGAAGATAACGACGATGTCCAGAACGTATATTCCAATTTCGATATTGATGAAGAGGTCATGAAGAAGTTGAGTTGAGATCCATAAAAACCATTTTTAAAAATATGGAATGAATGACATTGCGAATTCTGGGTATAGATCCGGGCAGTCACGTCACCGGTTACGGCGTCATTGAGAAAAAAGGAAATTATCTTAAGCACGTTGTTCATGGTGAAATAAAACCGAAAAGAAACTCGTCTTTGTCGGAAATCTTGGTATATATTTATCAGCAGCTTTCCTCTCTGATTGCGCAGACAGTTCCCCAGGCTGTTGCGCTGGAAAATATTTTTTACGGGAAAAATGTACGCAGTTTGATTAAACAGGCGCAGGTGAGGGGCGTGGTGATTTTTGCCGGCGCGGATAAGGATTTGAATATTTTTGAGTATTCGCCGCTGGAAGTCAAAAAAGCGGTTGTGGGCTACGGCAGAGCGGAGAAGCGACAGGTACAGGTGATGGTTAAGGCTATTTTAAATCTGCCGGAAATGCCTCCCCCGGATGCGGCGGACGCCCTGGCAACGGCCATATGCCATGCCAATTTTTTAAAGGACAAACCCATCTGATGATTGCTTTAATCAGCGGAACCATTGCCTACAAGGGCATCTCTCAGATTATTGTAGACGTGCGGGGCGTCGGTTATCGGGTTTTTATTCCTCTGACGACTTTTTATGAACTGCCGGAAACCGGCCAGACCATTTCGCTGCATATTCATACGAACGTCAAGGAGGATGCCATTCATTTGTACGGTTTTCACACGCTTCAGGAAAGAGACCTTTTTCAACTGATGATTTCCGTCAGCGGCATCGGGCCGAAGGTTGCCATGAATATTCTTTCCGGCATCGCGGCGCCGGAACTGCTCAGGGCCATCTCCGGAGGCAATGTCAGTAAACTGGTGAATGTTCCGGGCGTCGGTAAAAAAATGGCCGAGCGTCTTGTCCTGGAGTTGAAGGAAAAGGTTCTGAAAAAAATGGCAATCGAAGAGGCTCCCGAAGATCAAACGCAGCATCTTGCGGATGATCTCATGCAGGAAGATGTCCTTTCCGCTTTAATGAATCTGGGGTATCGAAACAATGTTGCCCGGGATGCGCTCAACAAGGTTCTGCGCACATCCGAAGCAAAATTGAGTATGGATAAAATTCTGAAAGAGACATTGAAAATTCTAGCCGGGTAAAAAGACGTATAAGGAATCAGCGATGGAAAAATCGAAAAAAAATTCCCTCATCAGTCCTTCATGCGCGGAAGAAGAAAATGATTTTGAAGTCACCTTAAGACCGACCATGTTAAAAGATTATGTCGGTCAGGAAAAGGTGAAAAGCAATCTGGCCATATTCATCGAAGCCTCCAGAAAACGCCGGGAGGCCCTTGACCATGTCCTTCTTTACGGTCCTCCGGGACTCGGAAAAACGACGCTGGCCTATATTATCGCCAGAGAAATGAACGTTGATATCAAGGTCACATCGGGACCGGTTATCGAAAGACCGGGAGATCTGGCGGCGATTCTGACGAATATGCATGAAAATGAAGTGCTTTTTATTGATGAGATTCACCGTCTTTCCCACGTCGTGGAGGAAATTCTGTATCCAGCCATGGAAGATTTTCACATCGATATCTTGATCGGACAGGGACCGTCTGCCCGATCCATGAAACTGGATATTCCCCGATTCACTCTGGTGGGGGCAACGACGAGAGCGGGATCGCTGACCTCGCCCCTGCGGGATCGTTTCGGCATGCATTTTCGTCTGGAATTCTATTCGCCGAAGGAACTGGCCGTAATCATTAAACGGTCGGCCTCCATTCTGGGTGTGAAACTGACGGCTTCCGGCGCCGAGGAATTGGCCGGACGTGCGCGTGGCACACCCCGTATAGCCAACCGCTTGCTCAAGCGCGTTCGCGATTATGCCGAAGTGAAGGCGGACGGAACCATAGACGGGAAAATAGCGCAGGAAGCGCTGACTGCTTTTGAAGTCGATCAGAAAGGGTTTGATCAGATGGACAGAAGGCTGCTGTTGACGCTGATTGAGAAATTCAACGGCGGTCCGGTCGGTATCGAGAGTCTTGCCGCCGCCATTGGAGAAGAAAGGGTCACCATTGAAGATGTCTATGAACCATTCCTGATTCAGGAAGGTTATCTGCAAAGGACGGCACGCGGACGGATCGCCTGTTCCAGGGCTTATGAACATTTCGGCCTGAAGGCTTCCGGACAGACTGAAATTTTTTAAGCGGACAACGTATCGCAACGGATGTTGTTGTAAGATGAAAATATTAATGCATATTTGCTGCGGACCCTGCACGATTTATCCTCTGAAAGAATTAAGAACACAGGGACACGAAGTCACCGGTGTTTTTTACAATCCCAACATTCACCCGTATCAGGAATACAAAAAGCGTTATCAGACCTTAAGCCAATACGCGGATCAAATATATTTAAAAATCATCTGGCCCGAAGATTACTTGATGGAAGAATTTTTAAAGGGCGTCGCTTTCAAAGGAAAAGAAAGGTGCTCTTACTGTCTGCAGGATCGTCTGACGTTTACAGCTCAGATGGCCTTGCAGGAAAAGTACGATGCGTTCACAACAACATTGTTATACAGCAAGTATCAGAAACATGATTTCATCCATCAAGCCGGAGATAATCTCAGTCAAAAGATGGGAGTATCTTTTTACTATCAGGACTTCCGCGTGGGGTGGGAGGAAGGCGTTAAGATATCCAAAGAACTGGAAATGTACCGTCAGCCGTATTGCGGTTGCATTTACAGTGAGAAAGAACGGTATTACAAACAGAATAAACATTCCTGAGATCAATTGTTTTTTCATAATCGCTGTGTCAAATTTGCCACACTTTAATCGAAATAAGTTGGTCTTGCTGCGTATTGTCTTTAAATAGTTCAATAATTACAATGATTTCTTTTTTAATAAATATCATCAAATATGGCATGTTCTTTGCCTTTGATAAATTTGAAGAAAGATTAGATATCCTGGCATAAAATTATGAACTTACAACGTACAATCAAAAAAGAGATAAATTGTTTCAGTATCGGGCTGCATACAGGGCGAAAGGTTAATATGAAGATTAAGCCGGCACCTGCAGATACGGGGATTGTTTTTATCCGCAAGGATCTTCCCGAGGCTGAACCGATTTATGCGCGGTATGACAATGTTTGCGACACGACCCTCGCTACAACGCTGGGGTCCAACGGTATTACCGTTTCGACAGTGGAGCATCTTTTGTCGGCATTCAGCGGCATGGGTGTTGATAACGCGGTCATTGAACTGGATTCGTTTGAAGTCCCGGTGATGGACGGAAGTGCGCTTCCGTTTGTGAATATGCTCAAAGAAGTGGGAACGCATGTACAAAAGAAACATAAAAAAATGCTGGTGGTAAAGAAATCCGTTTGTGTGAATGCGGGAGATGCAAAAGCGCAGTTACTGCCCTCGGAACAATTTAAGATCACCTATGAAATCGATTTCAAACATCCCGTCATCGGGGTTCAATCCTACAGCATGACTTTTTCTGACGAGGAGTATGAAAAAAACATTTGTGCGGCTCAGACCTTCGGATTTTTAAAGGACCTGGAGTTTTTGCAGGCCAGAGGTCTGGCATTGGGCGGATCTCTGAAAAATGCCATTGTGCTTGATGATCAAAAGATCATTAATAAAGAAGGACAAAGAATCCCTGATGTTTTTGTGAAACATAAAATCCTTGATGCCATCGGCGATTTGTTTTTGCTGGGGATGCCGATTATCGGTCATTTTGTCGCGTATAAATCAGGCCACCGTTTGAACAACCTCTTACTTCGGGAACTGATCAGCAGAAGAGATTGCTGGGAAATCGTCACCGATGTAAACAAGGCAGAAAATCTTAAAAGCCATCCATTCAAAATTCCTTCATTTAGAACTCTGGATGCCGTTCAGGCGTAATCCAAATTCATCTTGCTTTTTATGGTCATGTTGCCTAGTATTGCACGTTGATCCGCCAAATGAGCTGAACCGTTATTTATCGGTTACTTGGATCGGATCATCGATGCTGTTTAATTTTGCAGCCGCAACGGGTCCTGCTGCGTGGGCTGATGAATTGGTATGAAAAAAATAAAAAATAAAATCGGTCTGGTATTGATTTTTCTTTTCATGGGCGCGATGTTTTTCCCGTCACAGACGTGCGCTCTGGAACCGAAAATTAAGGATCTTCTGATTACCAATGATGCAGAAAATGTTCTTTTATATGCCCGTCTGCTGAACGGTTTCAAACCGCAAATGGAACTGGCGATTTTAGCAGGCATTCCGACGACGTTTACCATGTGGATTGAAGTGTACCAAGAGCGATCCCCCATGTGGGACAAAAAAATCATCCGGAAGGAAATTAAACGATCGATCAAATATGATAACCTGAAAAAAACCTTCAGCGTCGTCAGTGAAAAGAAGGATCCGGACATTTTTTCGGATATGGAAAGTGCGCAAAAAGCGATGTCTGACTACAACGGTATCGTTGCCGTTCCCATGTCGTCTTTAAAAAAGGGGCAAAGCTATTATACGCTGGTTAAAATAAAAATGGACAAGGTTCGTTTGCCGCTGCACATGGAATATGTCTTTTTCTTTGTTTCGCTGTGGGACTTTGAAACGCCCTGGTACAGGCAAAACTTTACTTATTAACACGGATCAGTTTTGTCATGATATGAATGATTTCAAAACCGTTACTGTGATCTATGGAAAATAAACCTGGCAGAAGCATTATTGACGAAAAAGAATTAAGTAAACGACGCCGCGAACGAATTATTATGGTGGTCGTCGGCGTTCTGGCCATTATTGTTACCCTGATGGCCAGTCAGCTGTTCAACAAGGAAAACCTGCCTCTTTCGACGAACATTTTTGTTTACGGCCTGACCAGTATCAATTTCATTCTCATTGTTCTGTTGATGTTTCTCATTATCAGAAACATTGTCAAACTGTTTTACGAACACCGCCGCGGGGTCATCGGGTCCCGCTTAAGAACAAAACTGGTAGCCGCATTCGTCGGCCTGTCGCTTGTTCCAACCATCCTGCTTTTTTTGTTTGCGATCAATTTTCTTTCTTACAGTATTGATTTCTGGTTCAACATTAAAATCGGCGATGCATTAAACCGTTCGCTGGAAGTTGCTCAGGTTTATTACCAGCAGATGGAAGAGCATGCCAAGTTCAACGCCCGTCAAATCAGTGCGGATATAACAAAAAACCGCCTTTACGAACAAGATCGTGTTGAATATCTCAAAAGCTTCGTCACGCAACGTCAAAAAAACTACAAAGCGGGGATGGTGGAAACATTTTTCGATTTCCAGCAGGAAAAACTGACGTTTGCCGATGCGGAGGATCCGGATATACTGCCGGTGGATCCCACGCCGAAAATGATGGAAAACATTTATCTGGGCAAGGAAGAATCGATCATCCATCCGGCGGAAAAGGGCGATGTGATTGTCGGCATCGTGCCGGTATTTTCCTATGCAGTGCCGACGGAAGTCATCGGCCGGGTGTCGGTGAGCTACATGATCCCCAAGGGGTTTGTCGATAAATTAAGAAGCATTGCCGATGCGTCGGAGCAATATCGCAAAATCGAACTGCTGAAAAAACCCATTAAACTCAATTATATGGTCACGCTGTCGATCGTGACGCTGGTGATCATATTTTTGGCCATCTGGTTCGGTTTGACATTGTCAAAAGGCATTACCGGCCCTGTGCAGGATCTGGTGCAGGCAACCAACAGAATCACGCAAGGAGACCTGGACACCCGCATTGATATTGACGCGGATGATGAAATAGGGACGCTGGTGAAATCATTCAATCAAATGACGAAAGATTTGAAAAAGAGTAAAACCAGCCTTGAAGAAGCCAATCTGAATCTGGAACAACGGCGCAAATACATGGAAACCGTGTTGCGCAATGTTTCCGCCGGGGTGATTTCCGTGGATAAAACGGGTATCATTACGACGATCAACCGTGCGGCGGAACACATGTTTGACATCCGGTCGGAGAAAATTCTGTTTCGCAATTACCGGGAACTGATGATTCCCGAACACATATCGCTGGTGGATGAATTTCTTCAGGAAATGAAGGAAAAAAATGAAAGCGTGCTGGAAAAACAGCTGGAAATCATGCTGCAAGAGAAAGCGCTGACCGTTTTGCTCACGATCACAACCATTCAGGATGAGGAAGGGAATGATTCCGGTATCGTCGTTGTTTTCGAGGATTTGACATTGCTGCAAAAAGCGGAGCGCGCTGCGGCATGGCGTGAAGTGGCCCGGCGCATGGCGCATGAAATTAAAAATCCTCTGACGCCGGTTCAACTCTCCGCACAGCGGCTTCAGCGGAAATATGAAGATAAACTCGGGGAAGACGGTTCCGTGTTCAAAGAATGCACGCAGACCATTATCGATCAGGTGGAGGTATTGAAAAATCTGGTGAATGAATTCTCGCGTTACGCGAGGATGCCGGTTACCTCGCCGTCTCCCAATGATTTGAATGCTGTGGTCTCCGAAGCCGTCTCGCTGTTTCAGGATGCGCATAAAGACATCGTCTTTGATTTGAAAACAGCCGATGGTTTGCCGAAATTCGATCTGGATGCAGAGCAGATCAACCGAGTCATGATCAATCTTCTGGATAACGCTGTCGCGGCGATGAATAAGAAAAACGGACACATTGAAATCGCCGTCAGTTATGATGAACAACATCGCCGTGCTTCTGTTTCCGTCGCCGATGACGGTCCGGGAGTACCTTCCAGCTATAAACGGAAGGTCTTTGAGCCTTATTTTTCCACCAAGAAATCGGGAACCGGACTGGGGTTGGCTATTGTCAGTTCGATCATTTCCGATCATCATGGTCAGGTGAATGTCAGCGATAACAGCCCCACGGGAACGATTGTCTCTTTCCAACTGCCGGTTTCAAAAGCGTCGTGAGACTCACGTCTGATAAGGCCCGGGCAGCGGAAACAGTCACCGGAAGATTGCGGAACGTCGCAGCGCATGTACCCGAAGGCTTGCGTTACGGTTCATTCCCGTGATATATAAAAAAAAGTTTACGCGTAGAAAGAGTGAGCATGAAGGAAACCATTCTTGTTGTTGACGATGAAGAAAGCATCTGTCAGTCCCTGAAAGCAATTCTCAGCGATGAGGGGTATCAGGTTCTGGTTGCCGGCAGCGGTGAAGAAGCCGTAAAAGTGGTCGAAGAGGAGATGCCGAGGCTCGTTCTTCTCGATATCTGGCTTCCGGGGATGGACGGTCTGGACACGCTGAAAGCCATCAAGAAAATCGATGCCCAGACCATGGTCATTATCATGTCCGGTCACGGGACAATTGAGACAGCCGTGAAAGCGACAAAACTCGGCGCTTTCGATTTTATTGAAAAGCCTCTTTCGCTCGATAAAATCATCATCCTGGTCAATAATGCCTTAAGTCTGATCCGTCTTAAAGAAGAAAACATTTTATTAAAACAAAAAGTAACCCATCAGTATGAACTTACCGGAAACAGCCCTGTGATCGTGGATCTCAAGGAAATGATAAGCATTGTTGCGCCGACGAATGCCTGGATCCTGATCATGGGTGAAAACGGAACAGGTAAAGAACTGGTGGCGCGTTCGATTCATCGTTTGAGCCTGAGAGCGGACAAGGATATTGTTGAGGTGAACTGCGCGGCGATTCCGGAAGAACTCATCGAAAGCGAATTATTCGGGCACGAAAAAGGCGCCTTCACCGGGGCGACGGAAAAGAAACGCGGGAAATTTGATCTGGCGCACGAAGGCACGATCTTTCTGGATGAAGTTGCCGACATGAGTTTGAAGGCGCAGGCCAAAATTTTACGCATTCTGCAGGAGAAAAAATTCGAGCGGGTCGGCGGCAACAGATTGATCGACATGGATGTGCGCGTTCTGGCCGCAACCAATAAGGATCTGGAAGAGGAAATGAAAGCAGGCCGTTTCCGTCAGGATCTTTATTACCGCCTGCACGTCATTCCGCTGGTTGTTCCGCCGTTACGCGACAGAAAAGAAGATATTCCGGCGCTGGCTGAAAGGTTTATCCTGGATTTTACCCGGAAGGAAGGTATGGAACCGAAAATACTCAGTGATGACGCCATCGAACTGCTGATGAAACATGACTGGCCGGGAAATGTCCGCGAATTGAAAAATATTATTGAACGAATGATTATTCTGACCCCCTCCAACGACATAACCGCCAAGGATATTCCGCCGCTCAATACGAAAGAGGCAAAGAGCGTATTTCCCGGTACACCGGTTGCCGCCGCTGATTCTTTCAGGGACGCCAAAATGGATTTTGAACGACAGTTTATTCTGAAAAAACTGGAAGAAAACGATGGAAACATTTCCAGAACCGCGGAAGCCATCGGTATGGAACGCAGCAACCTCCATAAAAAGCTCAGGAGCCTCAATGTGGTCATCAAGGGGGACGCTTAAACCTGTTTTTCGTTGTTGATCTGGTTTTTCATTTCGGAAATTGAAAACTTGTTGAAGGGTATAAAGATAACGCCCAGCACCACCACAACGATCATGGAAAGAAAATGATAAACGACAGCAAACGAAAGCGCTTCCACTTTTGCCACGTTGAAGAGGCTTAACCCCAAGACACAGGCAAAGTGCCAGTTGCCGATGAAACCGGGCGCCGTCGGAATGGCTATCCCCACAATCAGAATAATCATTAAAACAAACGAAGCGATTACCGGAAGATGAAATCCGAAAGCCAGAAAAAGTACATAAATGGCCAGCACGTCCAGCAGCCAGACCGTGACCGAAAGAAAGATCAGATATAAAAGCAGGTTGATATTCGTGACAATTTGCAACCCGTTGGTGAAGTTGTACAGCAACTCGTCGATTTTATCGGCCAGCCGGCCCGGAAGCATCGCCAGTACTTTGTTGACCAGTTGAAGGGTTTCTTTCCTGCGCAGGATCATAAAAAGAATAAAACAGAATATCGCCAGCGCCAGCAAAAAGAAAATAATGCTGGAATGGATCATCCATGAAGGCAAATCGATGAAAAAGAGAAGAAGGATGGCAATGCCCAGGACGGTAAAGCTGTCCAGAACTCTTTCAATGATAATGGTACCCAGCGCGGACGACATTTTTACAGAACTTTTTTGGGAAATTAAATATGGTCTTGCCAGTTCCCCCATCCGTGCCGGGATGGCCGCAATCGCCAGAAAGCCGACCGATGTGACCGAGAAAAGGGAGACCTGGTCGATTTTCTCCAGGGGTTGCAGAATAACGCCCCAGCGATAGGACCGCAGATACTGCATTAAAATGATCAGAAAAAGAAAGAGGATAACGTAGGTGAGTTCAATTTTATTCAGATCATTCAAAACATCCTGCAGACTGATTCCTCTGACGGACAAGTAGACCAGAAGCGCACTGATCAGAATGCCAAAGCCGACTTTTTTGTTCATGAATTTACCCGGCCATTATGCTCACAAGCCATCATTCTTTGACCAGGTTGTCCGCAATTCTGTCGTGTATCAGTTGAGAAGAAAGCTTGTTTCCAATAACGCCGACGCGAATCGCCACCGTGGTTAGGTTCTTTGCCTTGTACGCAATATCGAATTTGACTTTTTCATCGTTGATGATCGTCTGAATGGTTCCCCGGGCGATTTCTTTTTCCGGTGCCACGTCAATGCCGTGCATTCCGGCGATTGTTTTTTCACAGGCCTTCCATACCTGATCGAACGATTTATTGTAATCCGTTTTGAGTTCTCCGTTGATGTATAAATAGGTGCCGGCTCCCGCACCGGCGGCCGCTCCTCCGACCATCAGCGGTACGCATCCGGAAAAAAGGAAAGGGATCAATATGCATGAGATAAAGGATAGAAAAACATTTCTTTTCATGTGTCTTCCTCCCGTGATTCGTTGGCGGTATTTAAAGCACATGTCGTCGGTGATTGCAACGGCAATTATGGGGAAACAGGGGGTGCCGCAGAAAAGTCAGCGAGTGGGTTGATTCAGTTTTTCAAACTCGATTAAAAGTTCTTCCTGCTTTTTACTCAGCGTTGTGGGAATCTCCACACACACTTCGACGATCTGATCGCCGCGTCCGAACCCGCGGATGTGCGGGATGCCTTTGCCCCTGAGCCTGAAGGTTTTGCCGTTTTGTGTTCCTCTGGGAATTTTCATTTTTTCCTTGCCCTGCAGCGTGGGCACTTCGATGGTGCCCCCGAGCGCCGCCTGCACAAAGGAGATCGGCGCCCGGCAAATGACGTCATCTCCCGACCTGTTGAAAAACTCGTGCTCTTCCACGTTGATGAAAACATAAAGATCGCCGTCGGGACCGCCTTGACTGCCTGTTTCCCCTTCTCCGCGCAGACGCAGACGCGAACCGGTTTCAACACCGGCGGGAATTTTCAATTGAACGGTTTTGATGATCCGATCTTTTCCCGTACCCCGGCAGTTTTCGCAGGGGGTCGATATAACCTTGCCATGCCCGTTGCAGTGCGGACAGGTGGAGCTGATGGTAAAAAAGCCGCTGGACTGTATCACCTGGCCTCGTCCCCTGCAGGTGCGGCAGATTTCCGGGGAGGACCCGGGCGCCGCTCCTGTGCCCTGACAATGATGGCATGTGGTCAGTTTTTCCAGATCAATTGCTGTGGTGGTTCCGAAAGCGGCATCCAAAAAAGAGATGGTCAGATCGTAACGCAAATCGGCGCCGGCAGTGGCGTACGAATGAGACCGCCCCCGAGCATTGCCGTAACCGAAAACGTCATCAAAGATATTGCTGAAATGAGAAAAAATATCGTCGAACCCGCTGAAGCCCCTGAATCCGGTGCTGTTTAATCCTTCGTGACCGTAGTGATCGTAAATTTCTCTTTTTTCTCTGTCGCTTAATACTTCGTAGGCTTCGGCGGCTTCTTTAAATCTTTCCTCCGCCTTTTTATTGCCGGGGTTTCTGTCCGGATGGCACTGCATCGCTATTGCACGGTAGCTTTTTTTTATTTCGTCCTCGGAAGCCGTTCTCGGGACATTCAGTATGTCGTAATAATCCTTCTTCGTCATGCGCTTTTTAAGTCAACCTCGTTTTGTATTATTTTTTTAAGAGCCTCAATTTCTGTCCTGTTGTCTGTTTTCTGCATGGCCTGAAGAGCACGGGAGAAATTTTATTGTTCGATTGGTTTTTCGCCGATTCTTTCCCGGTCTGAGGGTTTTACGTCCATGTGAGGGCTTGGCCATCTGCTGAAAGAGCAGGACATCTCCGTTGCCAAACGCGACATCTCTGATTTTATGCTTGCGTGTAATTTAACAATCAATTGGCGTTCGTCAATATTCGAATATCACCCGACCAATCGTTTCAGGGCCTCCTCGTATTTTTTTCTTGTGTTTTCTATGATTTCCGAAGGGAGTTGCGGCGCGGGCGGCTTCTGGTTCCAGTTAATGGAAAGCAGGTAATCCCTTAAGAATTGTTTATCGTAACTTTTTTGCGCATGACCTTCTTTGTATTCGTCGGCCGGCCAGAAACGCGAAGAATCGGGAGTCAGCAGCTCGTCAATCAACATTAAGTTCCCGTCCAGGAGGCCGAATTCCATTTTCGTGTCGGCAATAATGATTCCTGCCTTCAGCGCCATGGAGGCTGCTCTCTGATAGATCGCCAGGGAAATATTTATTACGCTGGCGGTCAGTTCGGCTCCGATAATATCTGCCATTTCTTTTCTGCTGATCGGCGAATCATGTTCTCCCTCCGGCGCTTTGGTTGTCGGCGTAAAAATCGCTTCCGGTAATCGGGAAGATTCTTTCAACCCGGCCGGTAATGTGATGCCGGAGATAGTCCTGTCTCTCTGATAATCCTTCCAGCCCGAGCCGCTGATATAGCCGCGGACAATACATTCCACCGGAAGGGGTGTGGCTTTTTTTACCAGCATGCTTCTTCCTTCCAGACTGTCGCGGTAGGGAGCCGTCTCTGCCGGAAACTCGGCGGGGTTGGTGGAGACAATGTGATGGGGGATGATATCTTTCATTTTTTCAAACCAGAAAGCGGACATCTGATTCAGAATCACGCCCTTGCCGGGGACGGGATCCGGCATAATAACGTCAAAAGCGGAAATGCGATCGGTGGTTACAATCAGCATATAATTACCGACGGAATAAATATCGCGCACCTTGCCGCGACTGATCAGATTCAGTTCGTGGAAGTCTGTTTTCTGTATGCTTTTTATCATAAAAATAAATTCCTTTTAGCGGAAAAATGGATTGTATCTTTTTTCATGTCCGACGGTGGAGGTCGGTGTGCTGCCGTAATTATGTCCGGGCATGACTTTGGTATCATCGGGTAAGGTAAATATTTTTTCCCTGACGGCTCTGGATAATTCCTGCCACGAGCCGCCCGGTAAATCCGTTCTGCCGACGGCTTCCACAAAAAGCGTATCTCCGGTAAAGACAAAGCCGGGCGTGTAAAGACAGATTCCTCCGGGAGAATGCCCCGGTGTATGAATCACCCTGAGTTCGACGTTGCCCGCGGAAAGGATGTCTCCTTCCTTAACCAGCCTATCGGCCGGGGGAGATGCTTTTGCGCCGAACATTCTCAAGATCATGGCCGGTGTATGCGTCAGCATTATGGCGTCGTCCTGATGGATGATAATTTTCGCGCCCGTTGCTTTCTGCATTTCCGTATTGCCGCTGATGTGATCCACATGGCCGTGCGTATTGACGATATAATTAATCCGCAAATTATTTTTTTGAGCTTCCGCCACGATGCCTTTAATATTATCCGCCGGATCGATGACCAGTGCGTCTCCCGTTATCGGGTCGCCTACAATATAGGCAAATACCGCCATGGAACTGACCTGCATTTGTTTAACGAACATGGCTTGTCTCCCTGGAAAAAAGTGACTGGCTAATAACATTATTTGACGTAAAACGTCAATCGAATTTTATTCTATAAATTGTTGAATTTATTGGCGTATGAGTAAGGCTCCGAAGAATCCATCCATGTTGTGTCTGTGCGGAAATGTCCGGAAAAATCCGCTGCTGTCCGTCAACGGACGGATGATGGTCGAAGAAGGCTTACCTAAAGAAAATTGATTATTTACCCTTAAAAAATGCTCCACGATATTTTCATTTTCTTCCGGAAGGACCGAGCAGGTGCAATATATCAGCCGGCCTCCTCGTTTAACGGCAGCGGAGGCCTGTTGCAGAATCTTTTTTTGTTGTGCCGCGAAGGAGAGGATATCGTTTTGCATTATGCGCCATTTGATTTCCGGATTGCGGCGCAGCGTTCCCAGTCCGGAGCAGGGTGCATCCACCAGAACACAATCGAATCGTTCCCTGAAGGCATCCGGCAGACCGGCGCTTACATTGCCGGCCTGCGTTTCGATGATGGTGATTCCCAATCGGATGATTTCCTTTTTCAGCTCAGTGATTTTTTCCTGGTTGCGATCAAACGCAAGAATGAAACCTTTGTTTTCAAGAAGGGCCGCCAGATGAGAGGATTTGCCTCCCGCGCCTGCGCATGCATCGAGAATGGATTCATTTCTTTCGGGATTGACCAGGCAGGCAATCAACTGCGCCCCTTCATCCTGGATGCGCAGTAATCCTTTGTCGAAAAATTCTGTTTTCTGGATCGGCTTCACGGCGGTGCTTAAAATGATTCCATTCGGGGAATAGGGGGTGGTTTGGGATTCGAAGCCGGCCGCCGCAAGTTTTTCCTTTAAATCGTTGCGCGATATTTTCAACGTGTTGACGCGCAGCGTCAGCGGCGGCAGTGTGTTGTCGGCAGAGCACAGCGCCTTTGTCTCTTGCAGACCGAATGTTTTGATCCATGTCTGAATCATCCACTCCGGATGCGAATGAAAGGCGGCCAGGTATTCGACCGGATTTTTCTTCTCGGAAGGAAAGGATAGATTCTGACCGCGGCGCAGAAAGTTTCTTAAAATAGCGTTCACCAGCGAACTTTTGTCGGGATTGATTATTTTGGCAATTTCAACCCCTTCATTGACCACGGCAAAATCCGGCAACCGCTCGCTGAATCTGAGCTGATACAGACTTACGCGCAAAACATTTTTGATGTCTTCTTGCATTTTTGCAAAGTCGCCGCGATACAGTTTTTTCAATAACCAGTCCAGATGACCGCGGAAACGCAGAACGCCGTAAACAAGATGGGTGAGAAGACGCCCGTCGGGGGTTCCGGATAAATTGTATTTGTCAAGACAATCGTTGATCAATGGACCGGCAAAATCATGGGCGGCATGGACCTGATTTAAAATCTCGACGGCCTGATGGCGAATAGTTTTCTTCATGATTCGGGATGGATACCCACCGTGCTTGTATTTTCGGGATGTTTCCCCCGGACGCTCTGATAAAAATCGCGGATCATGCTCATATCGTGCTCCGGATGCCCGGTCGGGTATATCAGCGGTCCCGTCCCGCCGGTTTTGCGCGCATAATCAATAAATGCCAGCTGGATGGGAACCTGCGCTTTGAGCGCGATATAATAAAACCCTGATTTCCAGGCATCCGTTTTGTGGCGGGTGCCTTCCGGCGCTAAAGCAAGGATGCATTTTTCTTTTTCTTTCAGCAGGGCGGCCATTTGATCGACGATATGGTGACGCGCTGCTCTCTCAACCGGAATGGCTCCCGTCCAGCTCATCAAAAAGGAAAAAGGACCGCGGAATAATTCTTTCTTCGCAATATACCGGGCGTCGATTTTCAGGGCAAATGCCAGAAGAATTCCATAAAACAAATCCCAATTGGAGGTATGCGGCGCGACGATCAGGACGAACTTTGGCTCCCGGGGGATTTTCCCGGATGTTTTCCAGCCCAGCATTTTCAGCAGCAGCAGGGAGATTCCCCGCAGCAAAGATTTTACGAAAGGCGTGTTAAACATGGTATGGTTCATAAAAGCCCCAGGCCTTCTTCATAAAAAATTTTATTTCAGCTCAGCGAGTTTCCAATCTTCAGGTGATAGCCGCGCAGGAAATCAGCAATGGGCATTCTTTTCTTTCCCGCCAGTTGAACGTCTTTTACGATCACATAGCCGTCGGCGGTTGCGACAGACAAACTGTCGGCTTCGATCGCGCAGATGGTTCCGGGGGGCTGCTGTACGTTTTCATGACGGGCAACCGCACTGAAAATTTTCAGGGGGAGTCCGTCCATGAATGTGTAGGCGGCAGGCAAAGGGCTCAGCCCCCGAATGAGATTGACAATGTCCGATGCGTTGCTGGTCCAGAGAATTTTTCCCGTTTCTCTTGTCAACCGCGGTGCGAACGTTACGCCGGAGGTTTCCTGTTTTTGCCGGCTGGCGGTTCCGCTGATCACCTGGTCAATTGTTTGAATCAGCAGCGCAGCGCCCAGTTTCGCGAGACGATCGTGAAGCTCGCCGAAATTTTCTTCGCAGTCCAGTTGTGATTCTTCCTGCAGAAGAATATCGCCGGAATCCATTCCTTCGTCCATCAGCATAATCGTGACCCCGGTTTTTTTTTCGCCGTTGATGATCTGCCAGTTGATCGGCGCCGCGCCGCGATACCGGGGCAGCAGGGAAGGGTGGATATTGAGGCAACCCAGCCGCGGATATTCTATAACCGATTTGGGCAGAATCTGTCCGAACGCCGCAACCGTGATCATGTCCGGATGGAGTTGCTGCAGCAACTCCATAAAAGACGGATCTTTTACTTTCTCCGGTTGATAAACGTTCAGACCGAATTCCTGAGCCAGAATCTTGACCGGCGAGGCAATTTCTTTCAGCCCTCTTCCTTTCGGGCGGTCGGGCTGGGTGACAACACCGGCAATCGGATAGCGCTGTCCATGCAGGAGGCGCAAAGCCGGAAGAGCGAATGCGGGCGTGCCCATAAAAAGAATGCGAGGGTTGGTCATCGGGAAAATATCCTTTATTTTTTTAATGTAAACACATATACAAAATCATCGGGATTGCTCTTCCTGTCCGCACATGGCGGGATGGCTCAATTGCAAATTTCGATATACGTTGTTTTCGAAATTTTAGTCTCATAATCCCTGCAAGGTGTCAAGGATTACGAATTATTAGGGGTAAGATTATCATTACTCGCACTAAACATACCCTCGCGAAATTACCGCGGGATTTCCGTTTGTTTCTGGCGGCGACCTTTCTGTTTGGCTTTTCGCAGAGTATTGTTGATTCCACATTCAATAATTTTTTGAATGAAACGTATCTGATCGATAATCTGCAGCGGGGCATTTTGGAAATTCCCCGCGAATTGCCGGGACTTCTGGTCGTTGCGGTTTCCGCGATTGTATTTTTTCTGTGTTCACGGAGACAGGCAGCGCTGGCCAATCTCCTGTGTGCCTTCGGCATTCTACTCATCGGATTTTATTCGCCGAACTTTTCCGTTATGCTGATCTGGCTTTTCATCTTCAGTATCGGACAGCATTTGTTTCTGCCGTTGAACCAGAGCATAGGCATGGAACTGGCAGTCAAGGGACAAACCGGCAGGAGGCTGGGACAGTTCAGTGCCGTTGCCAATGTGGCAATGATTATCGGCAGCTTCTCCATCTTTGTCGGGTTTCAATATTTTGATCTGGACTTCAAGACATCATACTTTGCGGCTTTTCTCGGATTCAGTTCCGTTGCGGTTTTGATCTTCATGATGAAGAAAGACGAACCGGTTCCCGTGAGGATGAAATTCAACCTGCGCAAGGAATATACGCTTTACTACTGGCTGACCATTTTGTACGGAACACGCAAACAATTGTTTCTGACCTTTGCGCCCTGGGTGCTGGTAACCGTCTTTCATCAGAAAACGCAGGTGGTGGCAACGCTGCTGACCGTCGGCTGTGTGATCGGCATATTTTTCAAGCCCATGCTCGGTAAGGCGATCGACAAACTGGGCGAGCGACTGATTCTCGCGTCAGAGGCGGTTATACTCGTTTTTGTCTGCATCGGTTACGGTTTTTCGAAAAGTATTTTTACGGAGACCACGGCGCTCTACGCAGTGTTTGTCTGTTACATTGTCGATCAGATGCTGGCGGCGGTATCGATGGCGCGGGCGACGTATCTGCAGAAAATAGCCGTCAGACCGGAAGATGTTTCGCAAACGCTGACCATGGGCGTCAGTATTGATCATATCTTTTCCATTGGCATAGCGGTGCTCGGCGGTTTTATATGGCTGAAGTTTGGCTATCAGTATTTATTTTTGACCGGTGCGGTGATTGCCGTGCTGAATTTTTTTTCCGCCTTGCAGATCAAAACAAAAACGGAAAAACTGACGACCCCTTAATATCAAAGTGGTCAAGAACATTCTGAGGAGATCAACACATGAAGAAAATAAAAGTAACTGTCAATGATTTAATGCAGCAGAATTATGTTTATTATCTTCAGGAGCCGGTCGGGAAAAACTTTCATCCGCAATTTACCCCTGATTTAACGCCAGGAAAAATGCTGGAAATGGGCGTATTCGGCGGAAAATATATGACCGATTGCAAGGATGAGTTTCCGAAACGCTGGTTTACTCGCGCGAAGCTTTGTCATGAACGACATGACCCCGATCTGAATTATTTCGGTGTAACCGCTTCACAGCCTTTATCCGTCTGGCGTGAAAAGGGCTGGATCTATCATGAAGATCCCCGTGGCTGGTTTCAATGGTATTGCCGGTATTATATGGGCCGGCGATGTTCCGATGATGAACGGCAGATTAAAAGATGGAAAGCGATGAAGAGACACATTTCTCAAATCAGGAAACATTGTCAAAAAGGCGATATCAACTGCCGTCCCAGACAAAGGCAGGCGCTGCTGAACTGGGCTTACGATAGCAGAAACATTTAGGGATCGAGTTGTAATCATTATTTTCACAGACTAAAACGCACAGACCATTTCTTTTATGAGGGATATATGACGGAAACATGGTTACGAATAACCAATCCGGACAATCCGCCGAATGATGCTATGCTGAGTGCATGGATAGGCAATAAAGCGTACAAGTACTTGCAGCAGGTTACAAAACTCATTGTGGCGCTATATCCCGATGTCTTTGTGCCGGAATGGATCTATGGCGGGAAAAAGCACGGCTGGTCGCTCCGCTATAAGAAAAGCAAATCGTTTTGCACCTTGATTCCGGAGAAGAGTCGTTTTGCGCTGCTCATTGTTTTCGGTGCACAAGAACGGGCAAACCTTGAGACCGTCAAAGACAGACTTTCGCAACACACCCGAAGGGACTACGATCGGGCGGCAACGTATCACGACGGGAAATGGCTGCTTCTCCCCGTCGATAATGATCAGGTCGTAGAAGATCTGAAAATTCTTCTGGCTGTAAAACGCAAGCCTCTGACGGCGGAATGCATAATCAAATAACCTGATAAATTATCTTGAGACACGTGGTATACCCATGCATGGCTCCTTTGCAATCGCCCGAATTTCTTCCGTTGACACAAGTAGTCCCTTTCCCTATACTCCTAACATTACTATCTTAAAGGAGTACCTTCCATGACGATCAATATTAAAACAGAAGAGCATATTATGCTCATTGAAATCGACCGGCCTCAAAAATACAATGCCATGACGCGCGAAATGTACACGCAGCTCGCTCGGGCCTATTACAGACTGGATCGCGATGATGATTTATGGGTCGGGGTGGTTTATGCCAACGGACCGCATTTTACCTCCGGTCTGGAACTGACCGACTGGTCGGATGTCTTTGGCAGCGGAGCGGGTTTCCCGTTGAGCGGAGAAAATGAAATTGATCCTTTTTATATGATGAATGAAGAACGTTGCCGAAAACCGCTTATTTATGCGGTGCAGGGGTATTGCTTCACATGGGGGCCGGAAGTGATGCTCAACGCGGATATTCGCGTGGCGGCATCCGATACCAAGTTTGCCATGCTGGAAGTGCGCCGCGGATTTTTCCCGTGCGGTGGCGCAACAATCCGGTTAGCCAGAGATATCGGCTGGTCCAACGCCATGCGCTATCTTTTAACCGGCGACCAGTGGAGTGCCGAAGAAGCCTATCGGATGGGGCTGGTTCAGTATGTCACCGAAACCGGCAAGCAACTGGAAAAGGCGATGGAGCTTGCGCGAAAAGTAGCCAGTGCCGCACCCTTGGGTGTGCGTAACATTTTGCAAAACGCGCGCCTGGCGGAAAGAGAAGGAGAACAGGCGGCGAAAAAGGTTATTTATCAGGAAGTATCCAAAGTGATGAAGAGCGAAGATATGAAGGAAGGCCTGCAATCCTTCATCGAACGCCGCGCAGCGGTTTTCAAAGGGAAATGATCCATCCGTTCAATGATGTGATGCGATAACTTCTGAAGAAAATGCGAGGAAGATAAATGGATCCGACTTTTTTTAATGCCGGAGTATTCAAATTTGTTATTCTGCCCCTGCTGATTTTTTCCACGCGTATCTGCGATGTGACGCTCGATACGTTACGCATTATTTATGTGTCGCGTGGACTAAAATTATTGGCAGCGTCCATCGGATTTATTGAAGTTCTGATCTGGTTGTTTGCTATTACTCAAATTTTCAAGAATCTGACAAATCCTATTTACTATGTCGCGTATGCGGGCGGTTTTGCGATGGGCAATTATGTCGGGATTTTAATTGAAGAAAAAATGGCAGTTGGCACTGTCGTGATCCGAACCATTACACAGAAGGATGCTGGGGTATTAATTAAATGGCTAAAGGCGGAGGGATATGGCGTTACATACATAGACGCCCAGGGCGCTTTTGGTCCTGTAAAAGTTCTTTTTACAATTGTAAAAAGAAAAGATATTGATCATGTTCTGGGGATGATCCGCACGTGTAATCCGTTGGCATTTTATACTATTGAAGACATTCGTTCCTCCAGCAAGGGAGTATTCCCGATTGTTAAATCCAGGAAGAACAGATACAAAGAACCGTAACAGAAGCGCTGAGAATAAAAGTGTTTAATGTGAAGAAATATTTTCAGAAAAAGTTAGTCGTGAAGGATAGAGTCAATGGAATGTAAAAAAGAAAAAAATCTCGATAATTGCAATTGCACCTATGAGCCCTGCAGCAGAAAGGGGGCCTGTTGTGACTGCCTGTCTTATCACTTGAAGCAGAGGCAACTGCCCGCCTGCTGCTTTCCGAAGGACGCGGAAAAAACCTACAACAGGTCTTTTGAATATTTTACCGAACTGGTATCGCAGCGCCGGATATAAAAAGCATGATGTTCCTGCAAGGGAAGCACGTGAAGTCTTATCGGGAGGCAGGTATTTATGATGCCGCTGACGATGTTTGTTGAAATCGCCGCAATTTTGAGTTTCACAATCGTGATCTTCACTGGAATTATGACGATAAAATAAACGCAGCCAGGGAAAAGTAAACAATCACTGTGCAGATATCGGCCAGCGCCAGCGTCAGGGGTCCGGAAGCGACGTGAACGTCAAGTTTTAGTTTGTGCAAGGAATAAGGGAGGCTCACACCCAAAAAACATGCAAAGAGCAACGACGTTAAAATTCCTGATGAAATTATCAGGCCGGCCGTAAAATCGTTTTTCCATACAACAACGATAAATCCGACAATAAACGCGCAGGCCAAAGCCATTAAAAACGTGCGCGTCAGTTCCCTTTGCATTGTTTGGAAATACCAGCCGGATTCTGCTTTACTATGATGCATGGAATGAACCGTTATGGCCATGGTCTGCATGGAGACGCTTTCGCCCAGGCCTAAAACCAGCGTCAGAAAGAAAGCCAAAACCAGGCTTTGCGCCAGCGTGGCCTCGAAAAAACCCACCAGCAGCGCGCAAACAGTGCCGCTGGTAATGGTAGCCAAAAGCCAGGGGAAGCGATAACGGAAAACGCTCCAGGGCGACTTGTGTCGCACTTCGGAAATTTTAATACCAAGAGTATCAAACACGCTGTGCACCTGTCCCTGCTCCTCGATATCAATCATTTCCTCGGTAAACACGTTGATATCGATAACCCCCAGCATTTTTTCATGGTCATCAGTGATTGGAAACGCCAGATAACGGTGAAAAATAAAAAATTCCAGCGCTTCCACTAAGGTTGCGCTGGCGGGGATTACAACAAGATTTTTTGACATGATTTCTTCAATTTTTACATCCAACGGAGACGTCAGGAGTCTTCTTGTCTGGATTGTTCCGACCAAACGGGCTTTGCCATCAAGAACATAAAAATAAAGAATGGTGGATTGTGTCTGGCAGTTGCGGATACAATCCAATGCCTCACCCACGGTATTGTCGCTATAGATAGACACAAAATCTGTGCTGGCGTGTTTCATCACGGGGTCATTGAGATCTTCTATTTTTATGGAATGATCCATGCGATGCCTTTCCTGTATAGAATCAGAATAACCTCAATGTTGAATATATACGGCTTTTTTAACTAACACAAACCATTTCATTTATCAGATATTAATCATGATTAATACGGCTCATCAGAACGCTGAAGAATGATATAGCTTTTAAGTATAAAATTAAGAAGCGGAAAAGTCCCTGTGACAATCTTCTGCGCCTTATGGAATTGCATGACAACAGTGACGCTATCGTCTGAGATGGCGAAACGGGGTTGACGATGCTCTTTCCCGATGGATGCGGAAAAAACTTACAACAGGTCTTTTGAATATTTTAGCCAACCGGTATCGCAGCACCGGATGTAGAAAAAAGCCGTTTTCAAATGTTATTTCTTTCTTGTTTTTTTCGAAACCGTTTCGTTCTGTTGAAATGCTTTGTCATATAGAATACGTCGGACGGTTTCTCTGTGTTCAGCAGCCATAACGCAGGCCATCTGATCGGCTGCCGTGACCACTTCTGACAGGGCAACGCCGACTTCGGCTTCACCGGCCGCAACCACGGTAGCGCCTGCTTGACGCAGAGCGGCTGCGTCACGGAGATGAGCGCAACGCACCATGATTTGCAAATCAGGATTGAGAAGACGCGCGTTCTTGATGATCTCGGAAGCGTCTTCAATGTCGGTGCTGATAATCAGGCTGCCGGCTGTTGCGATGCCCGCATCTTCGAGCGTTCCCGGACGCAGAACATCACCGTATATGGCCTTGTATCCCTGGGCGTTCAGTTGGCGAACCGATTTCAGGTTGAGGTCGATAACCGTGATCTCGTTGCCGCGTTCCGTCAGAAGATTGTGAACGATTTGTCCGATGGGACCGTAGCCGATGAGGATGCAGTGACTGGGATTAACTGTTTGCGGTTGACTTTTGACCACCGGAAGGGCTTTATTTGTCTTTGAAGACAACCGGCGTGCCCAGCGGTAGACATAAGGATTCAACGCGATCGAGATGATGGAGGCGGCGACCAGCGCATTCCATCCGGCATCGTTGATGATTTTGAGTTGAAGAGCGACTGTGCCGAGAATAAAACTGAATTCTCCAACCTGCGAAAAGGCGGCTCCGATGGGGATAGCCGCAGCCAGAGGCTGGCCAAGCATCCGAACCGTCAAAGCGGCGGCAAGCGGCTTGATAATAACGACCACAAGGAGCACAGTTGCGATAACGAAAGGCACCTGTATAAGACTCAGCGGATCGAACAGCATCCCGACGGAAACGAAGAAGAGCACTGCAAAAGCGTCGCGCATCGGCAGGGCGTCGATGCCCGCCCGCGCGGCAAATTCGGAACGCCCCACGGCCAGACCGGCAAGAAAAGCGCCAAGGGCCATCGAAACGCCAAACAGTTTTGCGGAACCGACGGCAATCCCAACGGCCAGAACCAGCACGGCAAGCGTAAAGAGTTCCCGGGACCGTGTTTTGGCGATGCGTTCCAACGCCCATGGAATAATCCATTTCCCGAGAACCACGACAATAGCCAACAGTCCGACAATCTTTATTCCGGCCAATCCGAGAACGGCTCCAATGTTCTGATCCATGCTTCTGTCCGGGGAGAAAATAATGGGCAGAAGAAGCAGGAGTGCAACGGTGAGAATGTCTTCTACAACGGTCCAGCCGATGGCGATGTGCCCGATCTTGGCGTGCAGATCATGCCATTCCGTCAGTACCATGGCCATGACTACCGTGCTGGCCACCGAAATAGCCATGCCCAGGATGAATCCGGATGCCCAGTCCCAGCCCATGAAATGCAGCAAGACAGCCAGGGCGGATGTGGACAAGGTGCTTTGAATCAACGCGCCCGGGACGGCTAAACGCCATACCGCGATCAGTTCACGCAGATGAAAACGTAATCCGATTCCGAAGAGCAGCAGGATCACGCCGATTTCCGCAAACTGCTCCGCAATGGTCCGGTTGACGACAACACCGGGAGTGAAAGGACCGACGATAATGCCTGCCAGCAGATAACCGATGATGGGAGATAATTTCAGACGGACGGCGATATATCCGAAGAAAAGAGCGGCAGCAAGTCCAACAGCAAAGGTTATCAGAACGCTCAATTCATCCATCGCTTATCCCTTTAAGAAAAAATGTTTGAAAAAGACATGATGTTGTTATTTCCCGCATTAGAGGCGTCAATGCTGTGACTGAGAAAAGATAAAAAAACACTACAATCTAACTATAATAATTTATAAGAAAAATCAATTTTTTTAAGTCGTTATCAAACGGTTTTCTTGTACATACGGCGCGCATCTCCGGAAATGTTCATTGACATGCATGGTTATGTTAACTATATTTGTACAAAAGATGGAATTTGTTCTTCTCATGCACACGCTGCTGCGACGCAATACACATTGATCATGATTCATTAGATGGTATAGATCATTTCTCGATTACGATAAAACTTTCGGACCGCGCAGATATCCAGCGATCCCGGTCATTCTTTTAATAAAGCTCTGTTGACCGCTGAAAAATCTGGAAAGGGCAATAATGAAAGGAGTGATATATGAAACAATTCAAAAGCATTCTCTATGTCACGGGAGAAAACGGCGATCAGCAATCCGCGATTGCGCGCGCCGTGTCACTGGCCGAAAACAATCAGGCTGATTTAACCGTCATCGATGTCATTCCCACGGTGATGGGTGAATATTCCGAAGAAATCATGAGTAGCCGGATGCAGTTTTTGGAATCCTTCACCGAACCTTATAATAAACGGTTGGATATTCGAATCAGTGTGGAAACGGGTACGGTTTTTATCGAGATCATCCGGGAAGTGCTGCGCAACAAACATAATCTGGTTATTAAGCCGGCGGAGAATCCCGATTTCCTGAAAAGGTTATTCGGAAGCACGGATATTCATTTGCTGCGCAAATGTCCATGCCCGGTCTGGATTATGAAGTTGCCGGAAAAATCGAATTACAGCTGTATTATGGCGGCTGTTGGTTTTAAGCCGCTGGAAACTCCGGAGACGGAAGAAAATCTTAACCGGGAAATTCTCGATTTAGCCAGTTCTCTGGCTCTGTCCGATTTTGCGTCTCTGCATGTGGTTCACGCCTGGGAAGCATTTGCCGCCCACTACATAAGAAGCCGCGGCGACAAGGAGCACGAAGCCATGGCGGTGTATGTTGAAAAAGAGCGCTCTCTCCATCAGAACGCACTGAATGTTCTTATGGAGAAACTGAGCAAACGTGTGGGTGATGATGTTTACCAGGAGCTTTCGCCGAGTCTGCACCTTCTCCAGGGAGATGCACAGAAAATGATCGCGGCGTTGGCAGCCAAGCTCCAGGCGGATCTCGTCGTGATGGGCACAATTGCCCGCACCGGTATTTCCGGACTCATCATCGGCAACACTGCGGAAGCTATTCTTGACCAACTGGAATGTTCTGTGCTTGCGGTTAAACCGCCCGGATTTGTGACGCCGGTCAAACTTGAAGAATAATGCCGGTCCCGTCAGCGGATCCAGAGGGAGCGCAGATTGAAAAGACTTTCATCGAAAAGCTCATTTTTTATTAAAAGAATATTCCCCCCGCTGTGGTTCGGATGCATCATCTTTTTTGCGCTGATGGCATTGTCTGCCGAGTCGAAAGGCATTCATGTAGACGATATTCTCATAGTATTGCTTGCCGCTATTTTTATGGTACTGATCGGCTACTTCATCATGAGGCATCTGGTGTTTGATCTGATAGACGAGGCATACGATGAAGGGGCGTCGCTTCTTTTTAAAAATAACGGGCAATCGGTTCGTGTGGATTTAACCGCCATTAAGAACGTCAGCTATACGGTGCTCATCAATCCTCCAAGGGTGACGTTGAGCCTGCGCCATGAGACGCAGTTCGGTGATGAATTGACTTTCTCTCCGTCCGGCAGTTTCATTCCGTTCAAGAAAAATGAAGAGATTCTGGGACTGATTGACCGCATTGACAGGGCCAGAGGCGGATCAGACAACACTTTACCGATTCAGGAGGGGCAAATATGCAAAGAAAATTCAACGAACTGTTGATTATCGGTTTGGGCGGAACAATATTTTTCGGTTCATTTTTTGCCGGAGAATATCTGGGCGCCTCCGAAAGCAACAAAGATAGCTGGTGGACGCCGATGACCATGGCTCTTTCGCTGGATCAAACACGGCCGGAATTCGAACTTTATCTTAAAAAAGAACTGCTGCAAAAGCACATCGAAAAAGGCACTCTCCTGGTTGCCAATGACGGGGAAAACCTGTCAAAATTGGTTTTGGGTGATATAAAAATCCGGCTCAATAACTGGAACAAGGTGAAGGCGGAAAAATTAAAATATGCTGTTATAACCGCCTTTTTTTTAGGAGCGAGCATTGCGTTGCTGATCATCGGTTTGATGCGATTTCTTGCTGATAAAGAAGATGCACAGTAGCGGTTGAATCCTTATATGGAGAAACCCAAATTTACGATAATCATTTTTCACAACAAGGCACCTCTCAACCAATGAAGCTTTTGCGCTATCTGTGGGCATCGCCGTATACTCTCCTGGGATTTTTTTTTGTTCCGCTTGCGTTATTAACGAAGGGCAGGATGAAAACGGTTGACGGCGTACTCGAAATCCATGGAGGATTTGTTACATGGTTTCTCAAACACGGCTTGCCTGTCCGAGGATATATCGGAGCGTTGACACTGGGACATGTTGTGCTGGGATACAACGAAAATCTTCTATCTGCGTATCGCCGTCACGAACACGCGCATGTCAAACAATACGAAATGCTTGGGCCGTTATTCCTGCCGGTTTATCTGGCGGCATCGATCTGGGCGTGGCTCAGAGGCAGAGGGGCATATAAAGGAAATTATCTGGAAAAAAAGGCGAAAGAGCACAGCCGTGAATTTTAAAAAACTCTTTTAAGATGATGTCGGAAAGTGTATTTCCTTTCAGGAATATCTGTGCGGAGAAAATAATTAAACAATGAAAAAAACGGTTAACAAGCAAAATCTGAAAACCGAGTTTTATATGTCGGAAAAATGTTACATCACGGAATTATCCAATTCTGCCGACGATCCTGATGTATCCATTGCCCGGGCAAGGGTGGAGCCGGGCGTGACAACGCGCAGTCATCGGCTGAAAGGAATTACGGAACGTTATTTTATCATCAGCGGCAGGGGAGCTGTGGAAATCGGAGAACTGCCGCCCCAGGAAGTCAACCCCGGCGATATAGTCTTGATTCCGCCCTTATGTCCGCAGCGCATTACCAACATCGGCAAAAACGATTTGATTTTTCTGGCCATCTGCTCGCCGCGTTATATGCAGGATGCGTATGAAGATGTCGAAGACTTTTAACCCTGATGATTACATGAAGCTTTCCGGGTCCACATCCGCCATCATTTTTATTTGCGTGTTTTTATTTTTATGCATAACGTCTTTTGCGATCTGATGCAGGGCGTTGATGTCTTTCCCTTTGATCAGCATCTGCCAGCGGAAGCGCCCCCGGAGCTTGGAAAGGGGAGATTCCGCCGGACCGATAATTTCTACCGTGTTTCCATACCCCGCGCACAGCTTCTTCGCCAGTTTGCCCAGACGTTTGGCTTCCTCAATCAATACGTCTTTTTTGATCGAAGACAGGCGCAAATTGATGATCCGGCCGAACGGCGGGTATTGCAGATCCAGACGAAATTTTATTTCTTCCCTGTAAAAGGATTTATAATCATGGTTTTGAGCGTGCCTCAGCGCATAGTGGTCGGGATTGAACGTTTGAATAATGACTCGGCCGGGTGCGCTTCCCCGTCCTCCTCGTCCGGCGACTTGCGTGATTAACTGAAACGTTCTTTCGGCGGCGCGGAAATCCGGCATGTTCAGGGAAGTGTCCGCGGAAACAACGCCCACCAGGGTAATGAACGGAAAGTCGTGTCCTTTGGTGATCATTTGCGTGCCGATGAGAATGTCAATTTCCCTTTTGTCCAGTGCCTGAAGAATTTTTTCCTGAGATCCTTTACGGGTGGTCGTGTCGGAGTCCATTCTGTCAATCCGGGCGTCAGGAAAGAATTTCTGCACTTCTTTTTCCAGTTTCTGCGTGCCCGTTCCGTAACTTAAAATGCGGCTGCTTTTGCAGGAAGGGCAAAGCGGCATCGATTGAATCGTATAGTCGCAGTAATGGCATTTGACGATGCCTTCCGCAAGATGATTTTTGAGGGAGACGGCGCAATTGGGACAGCGGAAACTATATCCGCAGTCGGCGCAAACTAAAAATGTATCAAACCCGCGCTTGTTGAGAAAAAGCAGAACCTGTTCTTTGTTCCGGACGGTATTGTCGATTTGCTCAATCAAACTGTCCGAAAGCACCGGCACTTTTCCCGCTTTCGCCTGCTGTAATTTCATATCAACAATCTCGACGACAGGCATCGGTTTGTCATCGATTCTTCCGGGAAGTTCCAGATAATGATATTTTTGGGTCTGCGCGTTGAAATACGTATGAATGCTCGGCGTAGCGGAACCGGCGATGACAACGGCGGAAGACATTTTTGCCTTCACGACGGCCAGGTCCCGGGCATTATAGCAGAGCCGGTCATCCTGCTTGTAAGAAGTATCGTGTTCTTCATCCACGATGATCAATCTCAAATTGGTCAGCGGAGCGAAAAGAGCGGAACGGGTGCCGATTACCAGATGAATGCGACCGCGTCTGATCTGCCGCCACTGGTCATAGCGTACGGATTCGGCGATGCCGCTGTGCAGTATTGCAATGCGTTCCCGGTCAAACCGTCCGGCAACCCGCGAAATCAGCTGAGGCGTGAGGGCTATTTCCGGTACGAGATACATGGCAGAGCCGCCGGTTTGTAAAACATTTTCAATGGCTTTTAAATAGATTTCCGTTTTCCCGCTGCCGGTTACACCGTGAAGCAGTATGGGCGTGAAAATATTTTTTTCCAGATAGCGTGAAATCTCTTCCATTGCCGCATTCTGCCGGTCGTTGAGAACGGTTGCGTTTTTATGGCGTCCGATGTGCGAATCGAATGAAGCGGTTCGGATTTTCTCCTGTTTCGTCAGATGGATCAGACCTTTATCCAGTAAGGCTTTGAGCACGGCGCCGGTAACGCCGGAACCTTCAATCAATTCTCCCCATGATACCGAGCCTTTTGCCTGCATCCATTCGACAAGCATTCGCTGTTTGCCGGTTAATTTGACGTCGGGCAGTTTTTGTTCGTCGAGCGCAACCATTTTTTCGCTTTGCGGGGACAACGGTTTGCCGTGTTTTTTCTCCAGAGAGACCAATCCCGCCTGCTGAAGTTTTTTTGCCGCCGAAAGAGCGTTTTTCAGGCCGCTGATTTTCGCGATGCCGGTGAGCGTCGTGCCCCGCGGATGTTGTTTCAGGAACGCCATCAGTGTATTTTGTGCAGGCGTTAAATGCAGATCGGTTTCCGATATCAGCGGGGTTATCCAGAGAAAATCTTTTTTTTCCGGTCCTGCCGGAATGAGCTCGGCCAGGGTCTTACCCAGCGGATAAATAAAATAGCCGGCAATCCATTTGTAAAAGTTCAGGTCGCTTGTATGAAACAGCGGCTCATCGTCAAGCACTTCCGCAACGGATTTGATATTGTTCAGGCCGCAGGAATGACGGATATCGGTTATGAATCCGGTGCGTTTTTTATTGCCGAAAGGAACAAAGACGCGTTTGCCGACGACAATGCCCTGCTCCAGTTCAGTGGGAACTTCATACGTGAAAAGTTTATCCGATGGAATGTTTAAGGCGATTTCTACAAACATAACTATTCCATGATGTTCAAAAATATACCGTTAGTAACCAATCCTGTCCGGAAAATCCATTTTTCTGATACCATCTTTAGTCCAAAAAGGAAATTATTTATCGGTAGCTATAGTTTTAAAAATAAAAAAACGCTCCGGTTGGGGAGCGTTTTTTATCAAGCGGAATATTTTAAATTTATTCGCCTTTGAGCTTTTCCATCTTTTCCTGTTTTGTTTTACAATCGATACAGAGGGTCGTGACCGGTCTTGCCATCAATCTTTTCTCTGATATGGGACCGCCGCAGACTTCGCAGATACCGAAAGTGCCGTCATCGATCCTTTTAATGGCTTCCTGCATTTTCATGATCAGTTTGCGTTCTCTGTCCCGGATACGCAATTCAAAATTTCTGTCGGATTCAAGAGACGCCCTGTCGGTGGGATCGGGATAGTTTTCTTTCCCGTTGGTCATTTCCGAAACAGTTTTGCCGGCTTCGCTAAGCAACTCGTTGATTTTTTGAGTCAGCATGGCTTTGTAAGCCTTCATTTTTTCCTGTTTCTGTTTTACATTTGTTTGTTTTTCCAAAATCATCACTCCTTGCAAGAACAACTTGGCCGTAAAATCTACATGATGAAAATTTATTTGTAAAGAGAAATTTTTATCCGCAGTTTTTTTCAGGCAATATGCCTCAATTCAATGATAGTATGAATAAAATCAATCCTTTTGGTTTTGCGGACCATAAACCTGCAGGATTTTTTCCACAATGTTGGTTGTGGATTTGCCCTGCACTTCGGGAATAATGACAACTTTGCCTTTCCATTTCTTAACTTCTTCGCGGCCGACAACTTTTTCTTCCGGCCAATCTCCTCCCTTGATCAGGATGTCCGGCTTCAGGAATTTGATGACGTTCAGAGGCGTTAACTCATCAAATATTGTAATAAAATCGATGAAATCAAGTGCGGCAAGGATTTCCGCTCTTTCTGTTGCCGGAACGAGAGGTCTTTTTTCTCCTTTGATGGCTCTGACTGATGAATCGCTGTTTAAAGCCAGAACCAGCACATCGCCGGTTTTGCTTGCTTCGCGCAGGTAGCGGACATGACCGACATGCAGAATATCAAAACATCCGTTAGTGAAAGCGATTTTCCTTCCTTTTTGCCGCAGTGTATCCAGCTTTCTTTGCAGGGTTGTCCTGTCTAAAATTTTATTCATTACCGCTCCTTTACGTTTTAAAATGAGACATGTTGTAACACTCTGGCCAGGGTCAATACGGAAACTTTTTTTGCTCCGGCCTTCATCAGGGTTTTGGAACATTCATTAACGGTGGCGCCGGTAGTAAAGACGTCGTCGATGAGCAGGATATTGCGTCCGGCAATTGTTTTTATCCCTCTGACTTCAAAAGCTCCTCTGATATTTATCTTTCTTTCTTGTTTATTCGACTGAGTCTGGGTTGACGTAAATCTGTGCCGTTTCAACACCAAGAAGTCAACAGGAATTTGTTTTCTCTTCGCCAGACGGCGGGCCAGAATAAGCGATTGATTGAACCCTCTTTCGCGCAGTCTTTTAACATGCAGAGGAACGGGAACAATCAGCGAATAATCGTCAAAAGCAATGTCCGGAAAAGGATAATCGGCCATGAAATCCGCCAGAATTTCCCCTGTAGCGATATCCCGTTTGTATTTAAATTGATGAATCGCGTCGAGGATCACCGCTTCGTAACAAAAGACGGCCCTCGCTTGAGAAAAATAAGGCTGTTTCTTCAGACAATCTTCGCACAGATGGTTCTCCGCCGGACTGCCGGGAAAGGTTGTGCCGCAAACGGGACAGATGCTGCCGGCAATAAAATGGACGTGTTTAGCGCAATCCCGACAAAAAATCTGATTCTTCACGGACGGGATGATTTCAGCGCATCCCAGACATTGAGGCGGAAAAATTACTTGGCTTAAATCATTGAACGCTTCAGCCAGATTCATGCCATTTCTCTGCTTAACCTTTTTATTTCCTTTTTGTTCTCGTCAACCTGCATCCGGGGAGCATCCCAGAGATTTTCAAGATCGTAAAACGTTCTGAACGGTTCATAAAAAACGGAAATGACAACGTCGTCGTAATCCAGCAGAACCCATTGGCCGTTGGCTTCGCCTTCGACGCCCAGAGGTCTGATGTCCGCTTTTTTCAGGAATAATTGAATGGCCTGGGCGATAGCCTGGACTTCCCTCTCCGACGTTCCGCTGCAGATGATCATGTAATCTGTGAAAGCTGAAAGTTTGCTTAAATTTAAAACAATGATGTCTTTTGCTTTTTTTTGTAATACAGCGTTAATACACAAAATCAGGCGTTCTCTGGTCACGTTTTTCTTTGCTGGCAAATAAACCTCCTGTCCGGCACTGAATTTTCCGAATATATGCCACAAATGACGGAAAATGACAACTTTGCTGTTTTTTTGCATGAAGATTATAAAAAATCGTCATGGGGTATTCAGGACAGTTTCTGTTTTCTTTGCACATGTTTTTACACAGGATGAACCCCTTGCGTCCGATTCGAGAAACAGGCCCTGACGTTGTTTATGAAACAATATTTACCCGTTTAAAGCAGTTTCTGCTTTCGTGTTAAGAATCGGTTGATGTTTTTTCTTTCTTTCTGTCCTCGACCGGACAGCCGGGTTTCATTCAGGTGGATACACCCAATTTAGGCAAGAGCCATCCCTGCAACAAAAACCATACCGCAACAATGACGGCCAATATCAAAAAATCATTCATTTCCTTTGCCCCCTGGTGTTATCAGTGGATATGCCGTTTAATCATATCGGCTAGTTTATCCTTCGAGGACAAACCGATCGACGTGTCCTTTACCGTTCCCCCTTTCATGACCAGCAGTGTCGGGATGCTTTTGATACCGAATTGACTCGCGGTTTGAGGATTGTCATCCACGTTAACCTTCACAATGTCTATCCGGTCGCCGTATTCTCCGGCCAGTTCCTCCAGAATCGGGCCGATCGCACGGCAAGGTCCGCACCACGGCGCCCAGAAATCCACTAAAACCAGCTTGTCATTTTTTAAAACGGTTTTTTCGAAATCACCGTCACCGGCATGCTTGATGTCCTGCTTATTCATTTGCTCCCCTCCCTTGATATAAAAGTATTTGATTTATCAATCCGCAATTGTTAAATATTCGTATATTCATAATCGCAAGCATATGTCCCGGTTTGTGGAATGTCATTGATCTGAATCAATGTGGAGAAAAATATTTGCCATGGAACTTCTTAAACAAATACAGAACTTTGGGCTGTTTCAAGGCCTGTCGGCGGAGAACTTGAAACTCATGGCATCGCAGGCGTTGCATAAAAAATTCAAACAGGGTGATTTGCTGATCGGGGAGGAAGATCCCATCCGGGCGTTTTACGTGGTGACCGCCGGGCAGTTAAAGCTTTACAAAAGTTCATCCGAGGGCAGGGAACAGACGTTATCGCTTTTAAAACCGGGAGATCCTTTCGGTCTTTGTACAGCCTTTGCCACGGAAAGCTTTCCCGCCAATGCCATGGCTATTGAAAAAAGCGCAGTATTGATTATTCCGGGAGAATTGATGGAGAATGTCGCTAAAAAAGAACCGGTGCTGCTTCTCAACATCATTCAAATACTTTCCCAGCGCCTCAAGGAATCCATGACGCTGATCGAATCGCTTTCGCTGAAGGAAATACCGGCAAGGCTGTCAACCTACATTCTTGACGCACTTTCAAGGACGTCAGAAGACAAGAGAAACAAACTGGAATTAACCATATCCCACCGGGAATTATCCAAGATGCTTGGCGCAACGCCCGAGGCGCTTTCCCGTGCGTTCAAGAAAATGAGCAACGATAAAATTCTGAAGGTCGAGGGACGCGTCATTACCGTTTTGAACAGGGAAGAGATGAAAACGCTGGCCGAGGGCGATTAAGTTATTCCAGTGCTAAACATTGATGATCCGGGGTTATCTCAAATCCTCCAGAGCGATCGTACTGCCTGCGCCGAGACGAATGAAATGCTCTCCGTATTTGCGGGCGAAGAGCTCGCGGGCATTAGGACCGCTGCAGTGAGAGGCGGCCGCGTAACGGACGCCGAGTTCCCGGAACCGGGCGATGATTTTCAAAATGTCTTCGTCAGCATTGTCGAGCAAATGAAAACCTCCCATGACCAGGGCCAGTGCATCATCCGGTAAAATACGCTTCGCGGTTTCGGCAATATGCACGATGCCCGGATGCGCACATCCGGTAATCACGACGGTTCCCGCCTGCGTTTTCAGAAGGGCGCTCTGTTCCCGGATCAGGGCCTCCATGTCGCCGGTACTGTGCAGACCGGTGATCACTTCTCGTGCTTCATTTATGTCAATCACTTCTGCGCCGTAGCGCTTCATATCTTCTTTGAAGCGGGCGGAAAACGAATGAGGCAGACAAATCCGGAGATTTCGTTTTTCTTTCAGAATATAATAGATGCCTCCGGTATGATCCCAATGCTGGTGAGAGATCATCAGAAGATCAAGCGATGCCGGATCAATGCCCAGCTTTGCCATATTTGCCGCCAGGACAAGACCATCGCCGCCGGTATCAAAAAGGATGTTTTGCCCTTCATGCTGGATCAGACAGGAAAATCCCCACGAGCTCTCCAGATCATCCCGGCTTGAATAATTGTCACAGATCACGGTGATGAAAGGATCTTTTACCGATGAGCGGACGTTTTTCATGACACGTTCTCCTTTCTTATAGAGTTTCCACCTGTAGAACTGCCAATATTTTTGATGTCGTCTAACATATTGCGCATGCCTTCTGTATCCGGAAGTGCCTCCTTGATGCGTTGGAGCAGGAGGCGATCCTCTGCCAGCTTTCGCGTGGGTGCGTAATTCATATCGTAAAACCACGATGCGAGCATCACTACACAATCTGTTACCGTACGCAAACGACTGACGGAAACCGTTCTGGTGTTCAATATCTCTTCCATGATGCCGGGGCTTATGTTCCGGTCCAGACGAATGTGGGGCAGCATATCCGGAAGCTCTCGAAAGCCGTTGCCCGCGATGGCTTTCAGGACCAGATCCATGATATCGAGTTTATCAGCATCCCGGATCAATTGCAGCAGACAGTCAGCCTTAGCGGGAAAATGATCGGAGATATCTGAAACTTTCTTATTGTGACATTCTACGGCACAAAGGAGGCAATTCCAATCGTCTGCGTCAAAATGCGTCCGCATTCCTTCGGTTTCGAGAATCCGGTATCCTTCCGTGCCGTGATCGATTGTTTCGGCGTCATGGAAAGATCCGTAACGGACGAACTGGGAAAAACGTCCGATATCGTGGATCAGTCCGCATCCTTCGGCCAAAAGAATTTCCTTCAGTGTCCTCTTCAGTTCCTGCGCTATCAGGCGAGCGTTTTCGGAGACTCGTAAACTATGCAGGTATTTCAGTTCCAGCGCGGCAGGCAAAGTACCCTGTTTGTCGCGATGGCGGTTTACATACCGCTCAAACCCTTCCGCAACAAACGCGCCGGGGTCGTTTTCGTCCGCCTTCAGGAGACTCAATGGGCCGGCCTCACTCATTTCTTCTTACCTATGGCATAGTTGCGCAGGGCTTTATGAAACGTGTTGGCAGCAAGCAGCGCACAATGTTCCGACTCTTTGGGCATGCCGCCCAAATGTTCTAGAATGGAACTCTGATTGATTCGAATGCATTCCCTCACAGAATTGCCCTTCGCCATGACGGTCGCTGCCGATCCGGCTGCATGGGACGTCATACATCCGTCGGTGGTATAGGCAATATCCTCGATTTTGTCATTTCTTATCCTGAGAAACATCTCCATCGTATCCCCGCACGGTCCCGTTATTTTGGCGTAGCCGTCAGGTTTTGTCAGCGTTCCGCAGTGTCTCGGATTGTTTCCGTAATCGACAACTTTATCGGAAAGACCGCCTGTTATTTTCTTCATAAGATAATCAATCATTTCCTGTTTAATTTGCTCTTCGTCCACCCTGTTGCTCCTTGTTGCTCATTCAGACAGAATAAATAAAAAACTCGCGGCTTATATCTCGCGATCTAAAGAATTTGTTTGCCGGCATCGGGGCCGCTCCTGACCGCATACACGGCAGTAATTTTGCACACAATGGCCGATTTTGGTTTCAGTGTGTCCTTGATGCCGTGAACCCATTCGACGTTTTGTCTAAAGATGTCATCGTCGGTGTGGATAGTAATATCGGCCTTAATTTGAAAACCGCCTTTTTCCGCCCACCACGACAGTGCAATTTTAGGATTGCTCTTCAGATTATTCAGTGTTTTGCTAAAATATTGATCGGAAATCAGCAGTGTTTCGCCATCCATAAATTTGAATGCGCCAATCGGAACGACGTTGGGTGTGCCGTCCTTTGCCGCCGTTGCTAGATAAGCAATTTTTGCAGCTTTCAGACTTTCCTTAATCTCTTCCGTAACGTTTACCATCAATTTTACCTCCAAATGAAGTGAAGTGGGTGACGAAATCAAACTGTTGTGCTGTCTTGTTCTCCCGTGTAAAAAACCCTTCCACGGTCGTTGATTATCATAAAATAACCCGGTAGAGAAACAAAACTTCATCGGGTGTCCGCCGGTGCCAAAGAGGACTTTGTTTTTGCCCGTCTGGCTTGACGGAGAGTTGATTCCATCAATAAACGATTTGCCATGAAAAGGAAATTGTGTAATAATATTAAATTATGATGCAGTTCATTCATCACGATGGTTCCGCAATAAAAATGCAGTTACAATTATGACTGTCGGGAGGTTATGCATGTCCAATGTAGAAAAAGTCAAAGGGACAATGCTCATTGATCAGGTTCGCATGATCAGGGGGAATAAGGATAAAGATTGGCGCAATTATCTGACGTCTGAAGACTGGGCAATCGTCAAGGGGATGGTTATGCCGGCCTCATGGTATCCTGTCGAAACATATAAGCGATGCGGACGGGCTGTTTTTCAGGTTCTTGCGGGCGGCAATACGGATATTGTGCGTTTGAGGGGCAAAATGCGCGGGAAAGAGTTGTTTGAGACAACCTACAAGCACCTCCTGATGGAACGCTATCCGATGAACGCTCTTAGTTCCTTTGTGAACCTTTACGGACAGCTTTTTATGCCCAATCCGCTGGGATTCAAAAAAATGACGGATAAGCATGCGCACGTATCATACGAGTACGAAGACAAAAATGACCCCGGTAATTTACCGTTTTGTTATCAATTAATGGGACATTTTGATTCACTGATTGAAATGACGGGAGGCGCTGACGTTAAAATAGAGTTTGCAAAAAAAATGTGGGAAGGCGCCAGCGAAACGGTTTTTGATATTCAATGGCAGTAGCGTTTTTTAGAAGACTTTAAATCAGAAAACATATCTTCCGGAGGTTTTGAAATGAATGTAAAAGGCATCATTTTTAATACAGGAAAATCAACAATCATTAAAGTATTCGGTCAGGGGCCCTGGGATGCGTTTATGACCAAACTGGTGGCTAAAGACAAATTTTTCGGGAATGTAATCATGTCCGTCACGCCCATTCCGCTGGATAAATTCATTTTTTTCCTGGATGAACTGGTCAAGGAATTTTTCAACAACGATATGATGCAGTACGTGACCTTCGGCAAAGTGGCCGCCCAGTTCGCGCTGTCGCCGGACGGTCTGTACAAATCATATCTGCTGACCAAAGATACCAAACAATTCGTCGAATCGGTTATGCCCAAGTTCTGGTCGACCTATTTTGACGAAGGCACGGTGACCACGAAATATGAGAACAATATCACCCACCTCAAAATCACAGGTCTCAATTTCAGACATAATTATTTCGAATACCTGATCATGGGATTTTTTCAGAAATCGCTCAAAATGTTCGGGAAGAAAAACGTTCCCAAACGGATCAGAAGCCGCGCATCGGGCGATGACGATGTTTATTTCCAGTTTGAATTAAAAGATTCTTAACGGGTTGTTTTGAAACTTCGATCAACGCAAAAAGCGGTGCATCCCGCATTGTAGAGTATCCATCATTTGCCGTTCTGATCGGACCGCGTGAAATTACAAGCGGTCTGACCGGAAACCCGAGGGACGTTTTTTGATGCTGTTGATGTGTCGTATAAAGCAAACACAACAAATTGCTCTTTAGATATAGTTGTGCAGGCTGGTTAGAAAATTCACACCCAGATAAGTAAATAAAACAGACACGAACCCGACAATCGTCATCATGGCCATGCGCCGGCCGCGCCAGCCGCGGACAAAGCGGGCATGCAGCATAATGGCGTAGATAAGCCACGTGATCAGGGACCATATCTCTTTGGGATCCCAGCTCCAGTATGAGCCCCAGGCATAGTGCGCCCAGACGGAACCGGTGATAATCCCCATGGCCAGAAAAATAAATCCGAGTGATGTGCTCTGATAGATCAGAACATCCAGTGTGTTCAGCACGGAAGAATTTTCCTTCGGATGAGACGCAGGGTTGGTTTCTCTTGTTTCTTTTTTTTCCGTCCAGAGATAAAGGAGTCCGCAGCCGAAAGCAACCGTGAAGGCGGCATAACCCATAAAGCAGGTTAAAACATGAGTCGTCAGCCAGTTGCTTTGCAGCGCGGGAATCAGCGGTTCGATGCTGTGATCGACCCCCGGTGCGATGGAAGCGTAAGCCATGACAAAAAAAGCCACCGGGACGACAAACGTGCCGAGAATTCTGCTTTTGATCCGCCACTCAATGGCCAGATAGAGCATTATGATGGACCAGGCGAAGAAAACCAGAGACTCATACAAATTGGTAATCGGCACGTGTCCGAATCCCAGGTCGTAGGAAGCTCTCCATCGCAACATCATGGCCAGCGTGTGCGCGAAAAGTCCCAGCCACGCCAGCAAGGATGCCGCGTATCCCCAGAATTCTTTTTTCAAAATCATTCTGAACAGATAAAAAACAAAGGAAGCAAAATAAATAAACGTCACGTAACTTAAAATCAGCGTGTGGTTCATGCCGCCAGCTCCTTTTCCATCCATGCGCACAAATCATCAAGTCGCCTCTGCAACGCTTCGTTATAACGATGACTGCGCCCGGCCACGCGGATTCTGACGCCTGCCGGATCCTGTTCCAGCAGAAACCAGATACGCCGATACGCAATGAAAAAGATGACCATCATGCCGGCGATCAGAATCAATCCGCCGGCCAGAACAAACGGGACACCCGGATCGCGGACAACCTGTAACCCGGTGTAATATTTTCCTTCAATCCCCCGGAGAGAAAAAACCAGGGGTTTGAAAAGGCCCGGATTAAAAAGAGGGACGGCGGAAAATAAGCCGGGGTTTACATCCGCGATATCCTGAATATGCTGAAACACCCAGAACTGGATATTTCTCTTGTCCGTTTCAATATTTAGTTTTACGGCCGGACCGAACTGCATCATATTTTCTTCCACGCGCAAAACGGTGGCCTTTGCCTTCTGAACGGGAAGATCAAACGTGTCTCCCTGTCCTGCTGAGATTTCCGGGCTCTCCGCTCCGGCGTTGCTGTATGTCAGACGGGCTCTGCTTTTTTCAGAGACACCGTAGCTTGCCTGATAAAAACGCAGGCCGTCAAACGATAGCGGATGATTGACCAGCACAGAACCCTGACGCACGACCTGTCCATTTTTGATGAAACTTAACTCCGATCGATAGGTTTTTGGGACTCCTGTGTCATAAAATTCCACAACAAATTTGTCGCATCGAACGGAAAAATCAAGCGGGTGTTCACCCTCGCCATTCCGCAGCTGGATAATGTTTGTTTCTTCGCCTTCGGAAAGTCTGAGATCCGCCTCAAGACCGAACACTGAGCCGATCACCATGCCCGCAATAATCATCAAAACGCCAAGATGGACAACGTAAACGCCGAACAGGGATAGGCGCCCCGATTCGCGATAAAGCATTTTCCCCTTTTCCAGCTTTGTTTCTTTAACCGAAAATAGTTTCGATTTGAGAAGAGATTCGACCGCGCGGCTGACGGTTTCCATCTTTTTATCCGTCACGATTATCCGGTTTGGAGCAAGATTTTCAAACAGCCCGGAAGGTGGCGGGAAAGAGGGCGTCTTGTATTGTTTTATGGCGAAAGGAATTCGTTGGATGGAGCAAACCATCAGATTCAGTGAGAAAAGCCCCATCAACACATAAAACATTTTGGAATGATAAAGGTCATTGAGCCAGAGCCATTCGGAATCCATTCTCTGCGGCGGCACCAGCGTGGCCACAATAAAGATCACCACCATGAAAAAAAGCAAAACGATGGCAAGTTTGACGGAAGCAAGAAAAGACCAGATGAAATTCGCTTTTTTCAATGGTTTCTGCCCTTAAAGAAAAGAAAATTTTTCCAGAAAACTTAACATCTAATGTGCTTTCTGTCAAAGAGTACCTTGCTCAGACAGCCCGGACGAACTTCTTGACAAAACAACCGGTTTACCTTATCGTTTAATTGTCTTTCAGTGTTTTATTGATGTGATTGTCGCAGCAATTCAACAAGGAAAATGATATGGCCGATTCCGGCAAAAAGCGGTTCCTCCCACATATCAAATCTGCCTTTGAACGCGTCTTATCCGGTGGATGGATTTATCTCTTGTTTGTCGGCCTGTTCGGTATTTTTCTTCTCATAGGAATTGGTGCCGGGATTCATGCGTTGTTTATCGCCGGCAGCCGTCATGCCTACGCGACATCACGGGAAATTCCCGTTGCCATTCTGATTGCCACGTATGTTTTTTTTGTTGTCGCTTCAACGGGGCTTTGTCTGGTGTCGTCACTGGGACATGTCTTCGGCGTGGAAAACTTCCTGCCCCTGGCGAAACGTTGTGTTTACCTGGCGATCATTACCATTCTTTCCGGATTCCTGGTGATCGGCCTGGAAATTGAAAATCCTTTCCGCATGGCGATATACAACGTTATTTCGCCCAACTTCTCTTCCAATATCTGGTGGATGGGAACCCTGTACGGGTTTGCCGTCGTTTTTCTGACGATTGAATTCATTCTTCTGTTTAATGAAGCGCACCACCATAAAGCTGTCATTGCCGGTTTCCTCGGCGTCATTACGGAAGTCGCCGCCAACAGCAACCTGGGCGGTGTTTTCGCGATGATGCATGGGCGCCCTTACTGGTACGGCCCTTATTTCCCCGTTTATTTTATTTTATCCGCCCTTATTACGGGCTGCGCTTTTATTCTGTTTTTCTTTTTTCTCGCCCACAAAGCGGTCAACAAAAAACCATTCATGGAATCGACGCAAACCGCTCTGAAAGCCGTATCGAAACTGACGCTGCTTTTGCTGGCCGTCATGATGATCTTCACCGCGTGGAAGGTTTTGACGACCTCCGTTGGCAGTCCTGCCGCCGCCGCCGCGTTGAGCGTGTTAACTGAAGGACCCTATTCATTCAACTTCTGGACCATTGAAATCCTTGTCGGAATGGTCATTCCTTTTGTTTTAATTCTGGCATCAAGAGGCAGGAATCTGACGGTCATGTTCATCGCCGCCGTCATGATGATTTTCAGCCTTTTCTTCACCCGTCTGGATATGGTGGTTGTCGGACAGATTGTCCCGCAATATTTTGAAGTGGGTGTTGTGGAATATTCCAAATTGCATACCTATTCTCCGAGCATTCACGAAATCCTTGTGGTGCTGGGAGGGATAAGTTTCTGCCTGCTGGCATTTTTGCTGGGTGAAAAAGTATTTTCCGGTTTCGCAGATTCACCGCAGACCGACATCATGAAAGAAAAAACAACGGACGTTGCCGGAGTGGAAGAACTGACATGACGGATAAGGCGAGCCATAAAAATATTCCGGAATCTCCGCTTGATGCTGAACGGCGGGCATTTCTGAAAATCGGTCTGAAAATTACCGGCGTGCTCGCCGGCGGCTCAATATTGTCTTTAGTCTCCAACATCAACAAGGCTTATTCTCTTGATCTTTTTCGGGAGAAATACCCTTATAAACCTCATTACGCGATGGTGTTAAGACAGGACCGCTGCATTGATTGCGAAAAATGCATGAAAGCCTGTATTGAAACCAATCATGTTCCGGATTACGGCTGGCGGACAAAGATTTTAAAACGCGACCTTTCGTCGGCGCTTGATCAGAAATGGGAATTTATTCCCATCCTCTGCAATCAATGCAACAATCCTCCGTGCGTGCGCACCTGCCCGACGACGGCGACGTATAAGGATAAGACCAACGGCATCGTGCAGATGAACAACAAAAAATGCATCGGGTGCAAATCCTGTATTATGGCCTGCCCCTACGATGCCCGCTATTATAATGAAGAAAAAGGTGCCATTGATAAATGCGATTTCTGTTTTGAGTCCAGGCTGTCCAAAGGCATTAATACCCCGGCCTGCGTTGAAGCCTGTCCCTCGGATGTCCGTATTTTCGGAGATTTGTCGGATCCGTCCAGCAGAGTGTTTCAACTTGTTCACCAGTTGCAAAGACCTGTGTGGGTGCTGCGGCAGGAGATCGGTGCGAAACCGAATATTTTTTATATGAAGGGTTGATGATTCAGCAATGAAAAGAAATCTTGTTCTTATAATTCTTCTCGCTCTTTTCTGCATCGCCAATGTCGGTTCTACCGGAAAAAGCAGTTTTTCCGACGGCGGTGGCATTCTGTATACGCAGCCGGTGAAATCCGTTATTTTCCGCCATCAGCATCATGTGGATGTAAAAAAAATAAGTTGTGAGAAATGCCACAGCGGCTTGTTTGAAATGCAGGCTTTGCTTGCCCAGGAGAAAAAGGATTTTATTATGGATTCTCTCTACAAGGGCAGGTACTGCGGCGCGTGTCATAACGGCAAAGACGCTTTTGCATCCGATAAACAGTGCGCCAGATGCCATGTCCGCATCAGCGAAAAAGATGTGGGGCACGTGAAAGGTAAAGCCAAGCCATACAAAGCGCCTGTTTACAGTACGGTGGCCACTTTGGGAAAAGACCAGCGGAAGGTCCCGTTCAACCACGAAAAGCATGCGTCGCTGAATTGCATGGATTGTCATTCGAAACTTTTTCAAATCAGAAAAGGATCAACCAAGATTGCCCTGGAAACGCATCAGTCGCAAAAATATTGCTTTAACTGTCACAACGGGAAAAAAGAGTTTTCCTGGAACAATTGTACAAAATGCCATCAGAACTGGAAGGATATTAAACCGTACGGTATTCTGACGGCAAGAGCCGACAGAGGAAGCTGTGTTGCCTGCCACACCAATCCGGATGAAATGAAATCGCTCGTCAAGCCGCCCGAAATAGGCGGCGAGGCCGAGGGGTGAGCTGGCGCTCCTCCCCCGGTCCGGGCGGAAGAATACTACAAAGGTTATCTGGTCGATAAAGGAATGATCGGCAAGGAGTTCCATCTTTCGATGGATTGCATTGCCTGTCATCAAGGCAACAAGCTCGCAAAAACAAAGGAGAAAGCTCATCAAGGACGTATCGCCAGACCGTCCGACAATCTTAAAACCTGCGGCATCTGTCATATAACAGCCGGACAAAATTACGCCAAGGCCCTTCATTATACGAGCCTGGGCCAGCGCGAAGGCGTCAAACACCGGTTTTCTGCGGCAGAATTGAAAACGTTTGATCAGAAAGTTTTTGAAAAATCATGCCGATCCTGTCACGCTTCCTGCGGAAGCTGCCACGTCAAATCGCCGCCTGTCGGCGGCATCACCACCGGCCTTCTCCAGGGCCATAAATTTGTGAAGAAAAACGAAGGCAAAACCTGTGCTTCATGTCACGGTGGAAGAGTATATCCCGAATTTACCGGTGAATACGGCGGCACCCCTGATGTCCACTACCAGAAGGGCATGATGTGCAATGACTGCCACAACAAACAGGAAATGCACGGCGACGGCAAATTATATAAATCAAAAAATGATGTCAAAGACCGCCCGAAATGCCTGTCCTGCCATCAGGATAAAGGCAATCAGGTCGCGCACACCATTCATAAGGATAAAGTCAGCTGTCAGGGCTGCCATTCTTCCGGCCAATATCGCCAGTGTTATAGCTGTCATGCCGTGCATGGGTCAAAGGCCGAGCCCGGCTTTATCCTGGGGCTGAATCCGCGTGACCGCAAGACCTTGACAACCCTCAGGGTCATACCTACTATAAGAAGTACATTTGAGCCTAACGGAATAAAAATGGAGAATTTTGATGCTCTGCCCAATTACTGGAATTCGCCGGTGCACAACATTAAAAAGCGAACAAACAGGACACGCTCCTGCGATGCATGCCATGTGAATAAAGAAGGTTTCCTGAAACCTGAAGGGCTGATTAAAGACGGATCTAAAGAAAATGAGAAACTAATTTATGACATTAAACCAATAAGCAAATAAAAACAGGAGGATCTTTATGAAAAGAATGAGGTTTTTGAAAGTGTTGTTGGTATCCCTGTTGATTTTACTGCCGGCAGCCGTGCTGGCGCAGGGACTCAGCCCTATTGTTTCGACAGATGATTTAGCCAAAATTGTAAAGGATCCCAACGTCATTGTCATTGATATCCGCAAGGTTGAAGATTATAAAGCGGGGCATATTCCCGGCGCGATAGGGGTGTTTTATAATAATTGGGCACCGGGCATGGGCGGCTTAAAAAATGAAATGCCGGCAGATGATGATTTAATGGACCTTCTTACCGATAACGGCATTCAACCCGACTCAACGGTCGTCGTTTACGGCACTACAGGAACTCCGCCTGATCGTGTGGATGTGACCCGCGTGGCCTGGGCTTTGAAATACGCAGGCGTCCAGAAGGTATCTGTACTGAGCGGCGGATTTGAGAAATGGGCGGTGCGCGAGAAAAAAGAAGTTTCTACAGAGATTACCAAGCCCAAGACCAAAGATTACAAAGGTAAAATCAATAAAGCCATTCTGGTTAACAAGGATTACGTGAAAAATCACGTCGGAAAAGCGATGATCGTTGACGCACGGGAACCGGCATTCTTTAAAGGCGAACAGAAACTTCCTTTCGTGGCCAAAGCCGGTCGAGTCAAGAATTCGGTCAATCTGCCCACCATTCAGGTTTTCGACAAATATCCCCCCGGCGAGCATATGGAGCCCTGCTGCTGGACATATAAAGATGTCGCCACGCTCAAAAACATTGCTTCAGGTGTCGTTGGCAGTGACATCGACAAGGAAATCATTGTCTATTGCGACACCGGGAAAGTTGCCAGTGCCTGGTGGTTCATTTTAAGTGATGTGATGGGTTTCAAAAATGTGAAAATTTATGACGGTTCCATGGAAGAATGGATGAATGATGCAAGCGCTCCGACGGAACCGTAAAGCATAAAGAACATCATGAAAAAAAGCAGCCCCATCGTTTTATGGGGCTGCTTTTCTATTGAACGTTAAACAGACTTTCTATTTAGGCGTGACGTTGGCGTCGGCGTTTTTTGTAATCGGTGCCTGAGGATCCTGCATCCATTCCTGCATGGCGCCATCGTATAGACGGACGTTTTTATAGCCGAGGACTTCCACCAGAATATAAGACCAGATCGGGCAGCACTGACCGATGTCGCAATAGGTTATAATTTCTTTTTCCTTATCCCTGCCGATAGCGGCTTCGGAAATCGCCGCGAGTTCTTCCGTGGTTTTAAATGTTTTGTCAGGATTAAAGGCGCAGGAAGTCGGCATGTTAAAAGCTCCCGGGATTCGTCCCATCATGGGAATACAATCCATCTTTTTCTCGCCGGTAAAGAACTCTCGTTCTCTCACATCCAGCATAATAGCCTTGCCCAGCCGTTCTTTAACGTAATCTTTGTCGGCAAATCTCGCTCTTGAGTAGAGGCCTTTGAATGGTTTTGCTTTTGCGTGCATGATCTCCTGCGAAAGCGGTTTCTTTTCAGTAATCCATTTATTCATCCCGCCGTTAAGAACGGCTACATTTTTTATTCCTGCGTATTGCAGGGTGCAGGCGACACGGGCGCTTTGATAACTCAGCCGCGGCGTATCCATGCAACCGGTGACGACAATCCGCGAGTCAAACCCGATTCCGAAGTAGCCTATGGTATCATCCAGGTCATCCGTTTCGGGGATCTCCGTAAAAAGACCGTCTTTCTGGTATGCCCATGATCTGTAAAACGCGTTTAGCGCGCCGGGAATGTGTCCCTCTCGGTAATCCTCAACTCGGCGAACATCCAGGATAATCAATTTCGGATTCTTCAAATTTGCCAAAAGCCAGTCGGTGGATACAATCGGCTCGATGTCACGGGTTTGACCGGCTATCGGCAATAAAAGGATAAAAAGAAGGATCGTAAGGAGCTTGGACAAAGCATGATTTTTCATATGGCAATCTCCTTTGAATGTTGTATTACACATCTTAAAACGGATGTATACATAGTATACCACTAATTCTTTATTGAGACAGCCGAATATTTCAGACCGCAGAATACAAGCCCTATTTCATACTATTTTTATCTTACCGAATATGACGGTCTATTTCCCCCATCAGCGTCTGCGTCTGATCGGGCAACAGCGCGAATCCCATGTCATTCCTGTAAATGATGTTCATTTTTTTATCGACAATCACATACACGCGTTTGGAAAGGGGCAAAAGCCAGTGGTCGGCGTCGTAGAGCTTGGCGATTTTGCCTTTTTCATCCACCAGCAGAGTCATGTTTTTCAGGCTGTGCTTGGCTATAAACTTGCGGTGCGATTCGGCCGAATCCCGCGACAGGCCGAGAATTTTGATTTTTTTGGCTTTGTATTTTTTAATATTTTGTTGAAACTCAACAAACTGGCGGATTCAAAGCTTGGTGTCGTCTTTGGGATAGAAAGCCAGTACCACGGCGCGATGATTTTTGACAGCATTGCTGAGTTTCCATATGTTGCCCTTTTGATCGGACAATGTAAAATCAGGGGCTACCTGGCCGGAAACCGGGGAGGCGTTTTTTGCCCCTGTTGAAGCACAGGCTGACAATATAAAGAACACCAGCACAAAAAAAACGAATTTTGTTATTCGCATATAGCCCTCCGATAAAGGTATGGACGGCGGGCGGTTCAAAAATAACCGCCCGCCCATCTTAGTAAAGATTAATCGTCAAACGCCATTTTGGTTTTCCAAACTTCCCAGACCTTGCCTACCAGATCGGGGCCGGGTTTGAGCGTCGGCTTGCCGGGTTTCCAACCGGAGGGCGTGGCTTCGGCGCCTTTGGTTTTGCGCACGTGTTGGAAGGCCTGAATTTGACGGATGCTTTCCATGACGTTGCGTCCGACCGGCGGCGTCAACACTTCAAAGCCCTGAATGATGCCATCGGGGTCGATGATGAACCGGCCGCGGGCTTCCACGCCGGCATCCTGAAGGTAAACGCCAAAGATGTCTCCGACCTTGCCGCCGCCGTCGGAGAGCATGGGGAAGGGGATGCCGCCTTTGACCATTTTGGAAAGTTCATGATCATCCCACATTTTGTGGACAAAGACGCTGTCCACACTCATGGATAAAACTTCAACGCCGAGTTTTTTGAATTCGGGATATTTCTCGCCGACCGACGAGATTTCGGTTGCTCAGACGAAGGTGAAGTCGCCCGGATAAAAACACAGGACAACCCATCTCCCCAGATAATCGGAGAGCTTCAGATTGATGAATTTCCCCTTGTGATACGCGGGCGCCGTGAAGTCCGGCGCTTTTTTCCCTACAGTGACCATGCTTTTGACCTCCTTGACAGGTGTTGGTTGAGACGTTTCTTTCTTCGCATCCGGTTTTTCGCCGACCGGTCCGCCGGTGGGTCTGGCACAGCCGGCCTTGATTTCTTCAGCCATAGATGATTCCCTCCTTTGTTTTATTTTTTTGATTTCTTCATTTTCGCGATTTCTTCCTCCACTTCCTCAGCGCCTTCCGCATAGAATTTTCCTTCATCGGGGGCCAGTTCATGAAGCAATCTTAAAAACTCTCCGGCGTGAACGCGTTCCTCGTCGGCAATGTCCCCGAGGACCTCGATGGCCAGCTTGTTGTCGGTTGATTCCGCGAGCTGCATATAAAGTTGGATGGCTTCATATTCTGCCGCCACCATAAAGCGAATGGCTCTGATCAGTTCTTCTTTGGTCAGTTTCCTGTCCTTCTTCAACCCTGAAAAAGGTGTTCCAAACTCCGGCATGGTATCATCCCCCTTTCCTGTTATTATTATAGGTTAATTTCCTGATGCAGTAACGATAATTTATGACATCATTTTGTGATGTCAATTTCTGCCCTTATTTTTTTGATATTTACTTCTCCCTCGGGAACGGCCAAGCCATAATGCCGCCTTCCATCACTTTGACGTTTTTCCAGCCGTTGCCTTCCAGTGCCAGCGCCGCCTCATAACCGCGCAGTGAAATCTTGCAGTATAAGATGATTTCGCGATTTTTATCCTCCGGCAGCTCCTTGAGGCGCTTACGGATCGCGCCGAGCGGTATCAACGTCTCACCGATGCCTAAACGCATCTCTTCGAATTCCTCCGGTCCGCGTGTATCAATCAGGAATGGTTTCTCTCCGGCCCGTATTTTATCATAAACCTCTTTACAACTGATACCTTTCATTCTGCCTTTCATTTTATTCTGCATGATGTGCGCCGTGGCGATAAAATGATCAATGGCCAGAGAGAAGGGCGGCGCGTAGGGAAGATCGGCGTTAATCAGGTCTTCCACGGTCATTTTCCCCTGAATGGCCATGGCCCACTGGGCAATTTGCTTGGCGACGTTTCCCGGACCGATGCATTGTGCGCCGAGGATACGGCCGGTTTTTTGCTCCGCCACCAGTTTAGTGACCAGAAGCTTGCCTTCCATAAAGCCCGGTTTGTCGGGACTGGCGTTGATGACCGTTATGATGTCGGAATAGCCCAGGCGTTTGGCCATTGTTTCCGAAAGGCCGGTGGAGCCCGCCCCGTAATCGAACACTTTGCAGATGCCGGTTTGAATCGTTCCCGGGAAAGTGACGCTGTTGCCGGAAGCGGCGTTTTCTCCCGCTATTCTTCCCTGGAGATTGGCCAGATCGCCGTAAGGCGCGTGGACTTTTTTGCCGGTGATGCGGTTGAGGGTTTCCACGCAGTCGCCCACGGCGTAAATGTCCGGGTCGGAGGTCTGCATGTATTCATTGACTTCAACGCCGCCAAGCTCGCCGATTTTCAACCCGGCTTCTTTGGCCAGTGTGACGTTGGGACGGACACCGATGGCTATAACGGCCAGCTCGCAGGGAAGCTCCGTTCCGTTTTGCAGTTTCACCGCTGTGAGTTTTCCGTTTTCACCCAGGAAAGCGGCTATGCCGTTTTCGGTGATGATGTTGGCGCCTTTGCTCCGCACATGGTTTTCCACCAGCTTGGCCAGTTCCCAGTCCAAAAACGTCAGCAGTTGAGGAAGCAGTTCAATGACGGTGATTTCAATACCCGCCAGTTGCAGCGCTTCGCAGGTTTCGATACCGATGAGTCCGCCGCCGATGACCACGGCCTTTTTGATTTTGCCTTCATCGCGGACGTTACGCAGAAAATCGGCGTCCTTCATGGATTGTAATGTGGTAATGCCCTGGAGATCTGTGCCCGGAACCGGCGGCATTCGGGGAACGGCGCCGGTGGCGATAACGAGTTTGTCATACGTCAGGGTGCCGGTTTCTCCGGAAACCGTATTTTTGAAGGAAACGGAACGGTTTTTCGTGTCGATGTTAGTGACTTCGGTGTTGACCTTCGCTTCGATATCTTTGGCGTTGAGGTAAAACATCGGATTGCGCACGACGCCCGCGGGCGTGCAAAGTAGCGCGTTGCGGTCGTTAAAAAAACCTCCGACGTAATACGGGTAGCCGCAGGACGCCATGGAAAGGTCGGCTTCCTTCTGGATAATGATCACTTCCGCGTCGTTGTCAATGCGCCGGGCTTTCGCCGCTGCTTTGGGACCGGCAGCCGAACCTCCGATAACAATGATTCGTTTTCTCTGAGCCATAGTTTTATCCTCCGATTTTTAAAAGTGACCTGAACATAAAAGGTCGCTTCCATAAATTTGATTCTCTCAGTGAAAAAATAGCAATTATCGGCAGCCGTTGCATTGACTTAAATCAATGCGGATAATTATTTTCAGAGTCCGTATATTTTGAGCCGGCCGGCATCAGACCTTATGGAACATACATGGCAACGACCTCATCCGCAGCATAAATTACCCCGCCGGCGATTAGCTGTGATTTAATAATAACTTTTACGATGATGCGGGCGATATTTCAGCATCAACGTGCCTCAACGGAAGCGTGGGATGTTTTATGAAAGCCCTGATGAAAAGGGGAATCCTTCGGGATAACGGTTTGGTGATCGTATCCCCGTAGGCTTTCAGCAACTCATCCGGCATGTAGTGAAGCTTTATTCCCGCAATTCTGTTGGTGAAGGAGAGCGTGATAAAACATCCGGGGCAGTTGACGGCCATATCTTTCATTCCGGTTTCCTTCACTTCTTTGTATTTTTTCCACTGTTCCTTGAAGAGACTTTTCGGAAGATTAAGGGTCCGGAGAACGCTCACGGCCCCGCAGGAAAGGTTGCACTCTCCATGATGGGGGAGTTCCACTATATCGGCGCCCGCTGATTTGTAAACGGCGCGAAGGTCGCGGGCAAAGCCGTCACCCAGTTCGCTGACATAACATGATTCATGGAGGGTCGTCTTTAGTTTCAACGGTTGTTTTACTGTGATCTTGCCGGATTCTCTTTTTTCATTCAGCCATTCATACAGGGAAATCAATTTGAATGGCAATTCCCTGCCGTATACATTTTTCAGTATATTGGATAGATAGTTGTAGCAGGATCCGCAGTAGCAAACCATTCTCTCGATATTCAATTTCTCAAAAGCTTTCAGGGTTTTTTCAATCGTTTCGGTGTAGGCTTTCCATGAACCGAGACGGTATGCAAGCTCACCACAACAGAGATCCGGCGGCCCGAATTTCGGCAGTTCCTGTAAAACAGCGGAGTTTTCAATATCGAAACAACTTATTCTGCCGATGCATCCGACCCACAGAATTTCTTTTGAAGGCGGTGGAATTTCCGACCATTTTTTCAATATGGATTGTTCCTCCCTGGAAAGCATGGCATAAATATCCTTCCACATTGACATTTTCATGCCGTTGAAGAGATAGGGGTAGACAGCGGATATCTTTCCTTTCTTCTTCCTGTTCTCCATGAACTTCTCCAGAATAAATTCATGAAGTCTTAACCCCTCGGGGCAATAATTATTGCAACTGAAGCAGAACGTGCATTCCCTGAAAATTTTTTCCGAGTAACCGGTTTTCAATAATCCGGTCATTTCAGCAACGGCCTCGGGCTTGTCCATGTGCATCACGGGACATTGGACAAGACATTCACCGCACGTCGTACATTTATTCCAATCCGATAATTTGGCATATGACATAATACATGTTCCCCCTTTTCTATCTGAATTGACGAATAACCCATTCAAGTTTCTGGATACGCGCCGCAGACCATGCAAAAAATTTTTGCCAGAGCCCGGCGCTTTTTATCTCATGCGTCGAATGCGTGTTTCGATCTTCTTTGTGTGAGTGTAATTCTTTTAATAACGGCAGTAAATGCAGATTATTGCTCCGTTCATGGATAATGTGCCATACGCAATTTATTTGCGGATCGAGCGCGCATTTCAAGTTTGATTCTGAATAGGATTTGCAGGGGCCGTATTTGCTTTTTGCGGGACATTCGCTCAACGGACAGATTCCAGCGGTGCAGGTTAGCACGCAATGTCCGCAGCTTCTGCAGAGGCTATGTGCAATAACCGGATCGCTGCTGGAAACTGCGGCGCTTCCCACGGAATCCAGCACATTGATTACAGGCAAATCCGGCCGACAGCTATTCGCTGATTTTATTCCCGCCGCGCAACTCAAAACGATCAATGCATCACACTTTTCGAGGGCCTTTTTGTTGGCCCTCAACGCCTGACGCATTATTTCTTCGGGACAAGCGGCAAGAATGACTTTGTCCAGTTTGATCTGTTTGTGATTTTTCAGCAGATGCGCTTTCAGAACTTCCACGCCGGTCTTGCCGCCCGTGTAGGAAAGATTGGCGCATGTTCCACAACTCAGAATGCCGAATGTTTTATAATCTTTTAGTATGAGATTAATTTCCGGCTCCGGTTTCCAAATGGTTTTATTCATTGTTTACCGTATCCTGACTGTGAAAAGCGTATTGTATATCGGGGCTTGGGATCTGCTATTCTTTTAAATGGTCCGGCATCAGGGCTTCCGGCACCTGAATGGCAACGACTTCGCCGGTGGCGCATATCTGGCCGCCGGCAATCAGCCTCGATTCGATAACGACTTTGCGCCTTTTGATCTCCTTGACTTTCCCCCGTATTTCTATCGGTCCGCCAAGCGGTGTGGGCAAAAGATAGTTTACGTGCAAAGAGGCGGTCAGAAAACGAATCGGCGGCAGGGTATCCATCTCGCGGTTTTCAGAGCAGTATTTGGCCGCCGCCGCTGTGCCAGTGGAATGGCAATCGATCAGCGACGCAATCAGACCGCCGTAAGCCATTCCGGGAATAGCCATGTAGCGGGGATCCGGTTGATAAACACAGACGGATTCTTCTCCGTCCCAGTAGCTTTTGATTTGCAGACCGTGTTCGTTGAGGCGACCGCAGCCGTAACAGTGGCTTAAATCGTCGGGATAGTAGTCCTGAAACGCTTTTTGCTTCATAAAAACCCCTTTTTTATACAAGAAATTTTATATTTACAATCGAGAGGACAGAAAAGCATGCATTTTTTGCGCGTCTGTTGCAATATCAACATGCACGTGTTCATTGTCAAAGATGACATTGGTTGAACTTCTGAAATTATACGGCAATGCCTCGACGGCATCGATTGTGTAAATTTTTACATCCAGAATGGTCTCAAATTTTGTTTTCATCTCTTCAGCTACACCTATAGCCTTCTTGCAGCTTATTCAGCCCGGATTTCCGCTATGAAAAACCAGTAATGTCTTCATGATAGTCCCCTTTATGTTAATTAAATGTCAATTTTGTTCCGGCCATATTCAAAATAAATTGTTCGGGCATTTGCTTTTCCATCTCCATAATGGCTTTGCGTCCCGTGCAGTGTGTCGGAATGATATAAGCCGGGTTGATTTTCTTGAATTCCTGCGTGGTGCGATCAATAATCGGTTCAAAAAACGGCCCGGATAGATGGAATCCGCCCATCACTGCGTGAATTTTATTAATACCGGTAACTTTCATCGCGTGATGAACCGTATTAATGATTCCGGAATGCGCACAACCGGAAAGGATAATCAACCCTTTGTTTTTCAGATTCATGACAATAGAGGTGTCGTCTTCGATGGCATCCCAAACTTCCTTTCCGTCTTGCTGGCAATGAGGAAGCGGCCATCCCGTTTCGAAATCCGTGCTACGGGGAATTTCGCCCAGAAAAAGAATCGTATCTTCCAGTAAAAGATATGGTTTTTCAGTTTCCACCACGGTGAGACCCGCGGCTTTAACCATTTCCCGCGTCAATTCCGGAAAATTGATTTTTAATTCCTCTCCGAATTTGAGATAACGCGGCGATTTAAACGCGGACGGATGCACGGCGAAAGGGATATTCTTTTTACCGGTCATGGTGACGAGTTTTGCCATGCCACCCGTATGGTCACTATGTCCGTGGGAAAGAGCGGCTGCCTCGACCTGTGTCATATCAACGTTAAGCGTTTCCGCATTTTGCGCCGCACCGTTTTCCGAAAAACCGAAGTCAAGCAGCAGCGTATGCGTTTTGTTTCCGAGAGTTGTTTGGACGAGTGCGGAAAAACCGTGCTCAGCCAACACGGAAGCCCGGATTTCTCCTTCTTTTAAAGGATTGGCTCGCGTGACAACAGCGTTGCTGTCCATCGCGGTAATTTCAATGTAGTTATCCTGTAATGTCAGGATTTCAACCCTATCAACTGCTTTTAAAGCTGTTGTCATGATACCAATCCTCCTTTGATTTAGTGATCGCAGAGATTGTCTCCGACTTGCAATGAACCGGCAAAAAAATCCGTAATCAGTTTTTCCGGTGTTTCGACCGGAGCACCGACTACGACCTGAATGCCCTGCTCGGCAAACAACTGTTGGGCTCGTTGACCCATGCCGCCGGCAATAATCATATTAGCACCTTGTTTGGCCAGCCATGGCGGCAAAAGTCCCGGTTCATGAGGCGGCGCGGCAATGTCTTCACGTTTGATGATTTTTTTAGTTTGGTCTTCGATTTCGATGATAGCAAAACTCGCGCAGTGACCGAAATGCGCTGTAAGTTTTCCTTCGGCTAACGGTATGGCTATTTTCATGATTCATTCTCCTTATGAGTTTAATATTTTTGTCTTATCCAAGTCTTTTGTAATTTCATCAATGATTTTTTGCATGATTTCCCCTGTGGGCGTTTTCGATGAATGATAAATAAAAACCTTACCCGAGTCGCCGGACTGTGCGATTGCCGGATCCATGGGAATAGCGCCAAGAAAAGGCACATTCATGTCCGTTGAGATTTTCTTGCCGCCGCCGGTGGGCAGAATCTGTGTAATTTCACCGCATTTCGGACACGCAAAACCGCTCATGTTTTCGATGACGCCGACCACCGGTACGTCAAGACGCTTGCAAAAGCTGATAGATTTGCGCACGTCCACTGCGGCGACTTTCTGCGGTGTGGTGACAATAATTGCGCCGTCCAGCGGCTGAATCAACTGGCACAACGACAGGGGTTCATCACCTGTGCCCGGAGGAGCGTCAACAATTAAGTAATCCAGATCGCCCCAATGCACATCCGTCAGGAATTGTTTGATAACACCCATTTTCATCGGACCGCGCCAGATGACAGCGTCATCGGGATTCTGCAACAAAAACCCCAGAGACATTATTTTCAGGCCACCGAATTCAACCGGAAACAATCCGTCGGGGCCGCCTTTGAGAGTTTCATTTTCCAGTCCCAGCATGGTGGGTACGCTGGGACCGTGAATATCCACGTCCAGCAAACCGACTCGCAGACCGTTTAATGCCAGCGCGGTGGCCAGATTGACCGCAACGGTGCTTTTACCGACGCCGCCCTTGCCGGAAAGCACGACGATTTTTTTCTGAATGCGGCAGAGCGTCGCCTGCAATTTGCGGCGATCAGCGTATTCTTCAGGACTTTCATCCTTTTTCTGTTTTTTAGCCGCGCAGTCGGAATCGCCGCACGTATCACATGTTTTTTTTTCTTCCACTATTATATCCTCCATTTATTTTATTGATTAAGATAATCTTCACAAGCCGCTTTTAACGTATTGGTCGCCAGAAGCGCGCAGTGTTCGTGATCTTCGGGAAGTCCGTCAAGAACATTGAGAACATCCTTTTGACTTATTGCTTGGGCTTCCTCAATCGATTTTCCCTCGGCCATACAGGTTGTCATGCTGCCGCAGGCACGCGAAGGATCACAGCCATCGGTGATAAAAGAGACTTTCCTGATTTTGCCTTCTTCAACCAGAATCCAGAACTCCATGGTGTCGCCGCAGGGTCCGGTAATTCTCGCGTGTCCGCTAAAAGAATCCATCGGTCCCATATTATGAGGCGAATCGGCATGTTTTTTTGCCGTGGCATAAGTTTCGTCCAGATTTACTAACTCACTCATTATTTACCTTCTTATACCTCCCGAAGATTAAGATTTTTCCAGAGTTGTTGAATATCATCGCCGCTTGGGGCATCGATTTCAACAACCGATTTTTTCTGTATTTGCGCCTGTGTGACGGCATTGTCGTAGCGAATCCGTCCGGCAATTCGCGCGCCTAATCCCGCAGCATTTTCTTCAATACGCTCAGTCATGTCGGGATTGATATCCCATTTGTTGACGCACACAGCTGCTGGAATTTGAAAATGACGGGTAAGGCCCAGCACCCTTTCCAGATCGTGTTCGCCCGAAACTGTTGGTTCCGTGACCACCAGAACCTGCGAAGCACCGGTCACCGAGGCAATAACCGGACAGCCGATGCCGGGAGGACCATCCACAATAATCAATTCACAATTTTCTTTTTCCGCGATGGCGCGGGCTTCCCGCCGCACGGTGGAAACCAATTTGCCGGAGTTTTCAGCGGCCACCCCCAGACGCGCGTGAACCATCGGCCCCAGACGCGTATCGGAGACAAACCACTTGCCGCAGTTGCAATCCGGGAAATCAATCGCTTTTTCCGGGCACATTTCCACGCAAACTTTGCAGCCCTCACAGGCAACGGGATCCACGGCAAATAAAAGCTCTCCCTGAAAATTCTGCTTACTGTGAATGGCATTAAAGCGGCAAACGTCTTTACAAATACCGCAGCTGATACAGTCGGTTTGACGGATAACAGCTTCATGACCGCTGATAAATTCGTGTTCTTCCTTGATTTGCGGTGTCAGGACTAAATGCAAGTCGGCCGCATCCACATCGCAATCACAGATCACCGAACGCTTTGCCAGCGCTACCAGTGATGCCGTAACGCTTGTTTTCCCCGTACCTCCTTTTCCGCTGATTATTACCAATTCCTTCATGGCCATCATTCCTCAATATCCGGCGATAGGTTTGTTCTGCCGGCCACAAGCATGTCCTGCAAGTCGCTTTGATGTTCTCTTACAGTGAATCCGCGTTCGACCAGGATGGTCTTCATCTCCGCCAGGGTGCCGCCGCTGACGTCGTGGTATCTTCCTTCGCGCTCGTGAATCCTGTCCAATATCGCGAGTCCCTTTTCGTTAAAATCGCTCAACACGATTTTACCATCCGGCGATAGAAGTCGTGTGAATTCATCACAGACCTTGCGGATAGAGGAAAGGTGATGAATCATGTTCACGGCGAAAATCACATCAAAAAAACCGTCGTTACAGGGGATGGATTCAACATCGGCGATGAGGAAAGTCACCTGCGACTGAAATCCATAATACATCAGGTTGAGCAGGGCGAATCTCTGTTCCGCTACGGAAATATCCAAAGAGAAAAATTTATATCCTGCCTGCGCCAGAGCAAGCGTGAAATAGCCCTTGCCCGTACCGGCTTCCAGAATGTTGCCCGCTACAGGCAACGATTTTTCAATGATAAAAGAACGCTCCAGATCGATATTGTATCCGAATGTCCGGTAAAGCGCGACACGTTTCTGATATTTTATGTGATTTTCGATAATGTCCTTTTGCATCGTCAATCCTTCATCTTATTTTCTTTCCGCTATCTTGTAAAACAAGCCTTGTTCGGCGCGCATTGCAATGATGAGCCGCTTATCTAAAAGACTTTTCAGCTTTTTGGCCACGTCGTGCGGATGCAATCCCATCCCGGTACTGATTCCCTCGAGTGTGCATGGTCTTCTGGCCAGAAGATCCAGAATGTCTTTGTCTGAGGATTCCACCCCATTTATTCCGGAAAGATCAGAGGATGTTGCGTTTTGGAGAATGTCGACCGGACATAAAAACAAACGGGCAAGTTTCTGCAATTGTCTGACGTCAACGGGATGGGCAAAATCTTCATAGGCTGGACGGCTCACGGTATTAATTTGAACTTTTTCGATATGAATTTTATTGACCCATGCCGCCATTTCTTTTACTTCTTCCGCCATACCGTTAATTCCCGAAAGCAGGAGAATTTCCAGCCAGATGTGTCCTGTAAATTGTTTTGAAAAATCAATCAGCCCCTGAATCACTCGTTCGAAAGAAATATCTTTGTGCGGACGATTGACGTATTGGAAAAGTTGCTCATTGCCGGCATCCAGCGAAGGAATGACGATATCCGCCTTCATCAATGATTGGCGGACCTCCGGCAGATAAAGCAGAGACCCGTTGGTCAGAACGGCTACCGGAATGTTCGTCCTTTCTTTTATCTTACCGATGATTTCACCGATGGATGCGTGCAGGGTTGGTTCTCCCGAACCGGCAACGGTGATGTAATTGCATTCAAACTTCGTTAATAACTTTTCTTCGATTTCCGACAACACATCAGCCAAAGGAACATAATCGAGCCTTACGGTCGTTTTATTTGTCGTTTTTCCCAGTTGACAGTAGATACAATCATACGTGCAGGTTTTATACGGCACGATGTCCACTCCCAGCGACTTTCCTAACCTGCGGGACGGGACAGGACCATAGACATATTGATAGACTCTTTCTGACATTTTAATCTCCACAAGGGGCTTGACCGCATCGTTGCTTTGCACCGCAACAGGTTGTTCCCGTTTCTTCAAAGGAACAGCTTTTTGCAGTGTCGCGCATACTGACACCGGCTGACTTCATAATAAAACCACTGCCGCCGCTAACGATTCTTTGTACGTCAGCTCTACATTCGGGACATATCCTGATAGGCGCATCTTTCATGCTTTGTTGCCTTTCAAAACGTAGACCGCACTTGCTGCATTCATATTCATAAGTCGGCATTTGTTCTTATCCTTTCTTTTTCGAATTGGCAATTTTCTCTAAAAGATTTTCAAAACGTTCCCGGTATTGAGGCAGGGCATCCACCATCAGAATTCCCCGTGAATAATTTTCCGCAATTTGCCGGTCATCGGGAATTTCCATCAGAATGGGAACGTTTTCCTTTCGACAGAATTCATGAACGCGGTTATCACCGCTCCCCATTCGATTGACAAGAACGCCAAAGGGCAGATTCAACTCTCTGACCATATCCACCGCCAGCGATAAATCGTGCAAACCGAAAGGCGTCGGTTCCGTTACCAGTAGAACAAAATCCGAATCCCTGATCGCGGCAATAACCGGACAGGATGTGCCGGGCGGGGCATCTAAAATAGCCGGAGCATCAACCGGCAACGTATTTTTTACGGCGCGGATAAGCGGTGGAGCCAACGCCACGCCAACATTTAGTTTTCCCGTAACCAGCGTGATATTCTCCGTGCGCGACGTTTCAACAACACCGATACGCCTGTTTTTTTCACTGATGGCCTTAGTGGGACAGACCAGCGTGCACCCGCCGCAGCCGTGGCACATTTCCGGAAACACAAGCGGCGTTGTTCCAAAAGTGACAATGGCGGAGAACTGGCAGATTTTCGCACACTCACCGCAGCCGTTGCAGAGTTCTTCATTGACATCCGGCACGGGGAGGCCGATGGTTTTTTCAGAATGCCCCGATGTTTTTAAAAATAAGTGGGCATTGGGTTCTTCCACGTCGCAGTCCGCAAGACACACATCTCTCTTAAAGACACGCGCCAGATTGACGCTGACCGTGGTTTTTCCGGTCCCTCCTTTTCCTGATGCAACGGCCAGCTTCATAGGATTTTACTCTCCTTTGGGTTGATCCAGAGCAGAGGGAAAACGATATCGCTGGTGCAGCAGGGAACCCATACCGCCAGAAATAAAAAAAACGCGATCAGTATGGTGGTAACTACATCAACGGACGTACCCAACGCCATTAAAACGTGAAATAAGGAAGCCCATGTACTCAGAAGCACATGTCCCGCATGGGGAATTCTGGTATGCGATATGACAAACCCTAAAGCGATGCCGGCCAGCGCCAGAGGGTTCACCAGCCACCATTTTTCAATGAAGCCCAGATGAACGCCCCGATGCGGGAGTTCCAGCAGCCATTCCCCGATGTAGGGAATAAACGAATCGCTGAATGTGGCAATGCCGATTGAGCCGATATAACCGATTATGATGATTTGCAAGATATTGCCGCGCGAATGCATTCTATACATGGCAGTGGTAACCAGGGCGCTCAGCAAAACGTGTAACGGATGCATTGTCCAGAAAAGCCCGGAGGAAAACTCCCGCGGCACCTGAAACTGGATGAATGCAGCCATAATGACGATCCCGGTTACTGTACCGAACATTGTGAACGGTGCATGCAATTTAAGCTCTTGCGCAATCATGCCCGCTTTCATAGGGCAACTCCTGAAGAGAAACCAGATATGACAAAACAGTTTGTGGCCGCGTTCAATCCAATAAAAAATCCTGCATGACGGCTTTTGGCAAAATATTCGGTCTGACGAACAAAACAGGTTATGCCTTCCGACGGCATTTTCATGAACGGTACCCTCGTTTTCCCCTTTTTGCTGCTGTGGATTCATCCACCTCATCCTGCCAGCCGTTTTTCCGGATATCATGCAGATCGAATTTTGCCGTATAGGGCTTGATGTCCAAAAGCGGAGTTCCGTCGAGAATGTCAATTCCATCCACATAAAGGATATTGTCCTCTATACGGATGAGTTCTACAACGCTAAGCCCAAGAGGATTGGGACGACCCGGCGCGCGTGTGGAAAATATTCCCCGCTCCACGTCCTGCAGAAACGGTTTGACTTTCAGTTGAACAAGCGGCGCCTGATGAAAATGATAGATCAGGTAAACGTGGGAGAAGCCGTCCAGATCGCTTAATCCAGATATATATTTTTCAAACACTTCAATGCGTCCCTTGCAACCGCAAGCGTAAACCGGCTGAATCGGTGTTTTTTCGGCAACCGTGTGTTCACTGTGAATGATTCCAATCGGATGATATATGATTTGTCGGTTTATCATACCCAGTGTCCATCCACATCGGCCGATTTGGCCTCGGTTAACGTGCCTTCACGATATTGTTCCAGAGCCTCGCTGACCGTAGCGGCGGATGTATTGTATATCCTGATGCCTGCCGCCTGAAGCGTCCGGAAGGCTTTGGGCCCGCAGTGTCCTGTAATCAGCGCTTTTACGCCAAGGCGGGCGATGTTTTGTGCCGATTGAATGCCGGCTCCCTGCGCCGCGTTAAGATTCTGTTCATTATCAACAATTTCGAAGGTATTCGCAGCCTGATCATAGATTAGAAATTTCGGCGCCCGTCCGAATCTGCTGTCCAGAGGAGCATTCAAGTCTACGCCCGATGTTGTCAATGCAATTTTCATTAAAAAAATTCTCCTTTGATAACTTTTTCATAGAGAGCAGTGACGGCGCTAAGCGGTGACTTGCGCGCCATCACTGCAATGCATAGATAAGCTCTATGCGGGCTTCGCAAAAGAGGCTAATTATTTTGCGTATCTGTCTTTAGCTCGTCCAACCGTTTTTTAATGGCGTCTAATTCCCTCTGCAGAAATTCAGCCTGCGTTCTGAGAGCCTGTTGTTCCTCATGGGGATCAGGAGGGACAACCGCGGCGGAGTATTCATCGGTTCGTCGCCATCCCGGTATTGCAGCGGCATAAAAACGGTTGCCAAAGCCGAATCCACCGCCACGGCCACCTCGGCCGCCAAAACCGGCGCCACGTCCGAAACCTGCTCCAAAACGTCTTGCCGGAATATGATTCATATAACCGGGCGCTCCGAAACCTGCGCAATATCCGGCTCCTCTACCTGTCATCGGTCCCATTCCAATGGGGCCTGTTGCATCTCCTCTTGGCATAATGAAGACCTCCTTTTTTTAGTTATTCCCGAATCATGGTTGAACCGCACTGCGGGCACTTGACTTGCGTGCAGGGAATTCCCCTATCATGCGGTTGACGGTTACCGCATTTCGGGCATAGACAGTTGCCCAAAGCTCCGCCCGCCTTCATCCCTCCCATGCGTCCTCGGCCACCGCCGCCGCGTCCTCGGCCCATACCGGAACCGGAACCTTGGCTCATACCGCCGCCCGTTCCTCTTGGATTTCTATTATTTGTATTCATGATGTTTTCTCCCTTTTGGCGTCTCTTTTTTAGAAAACGAAAACTGCCGCCGCCAGTACCGTGGTATAGTCTTTTGTTTTCAAAACCGTCGATTGCGTTGTATTTCTCGTTCCGACGATTTTACCGCTGATTTTAAACAGTTCCTTTTTCTCGTCCCAGCTTTCATCAATGTTGAAATCAATCCCCAGCGTGGATGCCAGCATCGCTGCGGCCAAATCTTCCGCATAGTCTCCGGTCTGTTTTTCGTTATAACCGAACGAATGATGCTCGCTGATATAACCGTACGTTTTCTTATCCATGGGAATCGCACAGCCGACGGACGCCGAAATCAAACGGCGCGGCTCGTTGCTGCAGCAGCGGCTCATAACGCAGAAGGTGATGGCGCCGGGTCTGAGCTTTTTCAGTCCTTCGGTGCGTGAAATAATGCGGCAGCCCGGCGGAAGAATGCTCGAAACCTGAACAAGGTTGCATTTTTCAATGCCCGCGTCACGCAGCGCCAGCTCAAAAGAATGAAGCTGTTCGCGATGCGTGCCCACGCCTTTGGTAAAGAATATTTCTTTGGGGATGTACTGGTTCACTGTCTTGTCTCCTTTTCTGCAATGATTATTTTCGGGTCTTTATCTGCTGCGGTAACGCATACCGCGCTGTTTGCAAAATCCTGCGCCCATCGCTCTTCTCCGGCAGCCGGGCAAAGAGAACACAGGCAATCCCAGCGTGTTGTTCCGGTAGGCGGTTATAATGGCATGGACCTCTCCCCTGACAAAGGGATGAACGATGATTCCCTGGGCCATAATCAACGCCTGCATAGGACGGGAAATGGCGCCGCAAATTAGAACATCGACGCCCCGATTTTTTAGTTCAGCCGCACGCCCGGCAGGATCCGTCGCGACGAATTTCTGCAATGTTCTTTTATCAGGATTCGCCGTGTCTGCTTCAACAATTAAAAGTTGCTCCGCGGAATCGAAAACCGTGGAAATGCAATCCTTAAATACCGACAGTGCCAGCTTCATTAATGCTCCTTAGGATGAAATACCTATAGAACATTCATAGCAAAATCAATGCCAGAAGGTGTTTTTAAAATTTAGTGTTTGATTACAGGTTATTGGAAATGACGGTTATTCGCTTCCATGAAAAATAAGTAGCGTTAATGCAACGATAGTTGCAAAAAGTCGCAGGAATGCGACTACAGAGGGAATTGCCCCGGAAGGGTAATGCCGAGTGCTTTGATTTTTCTGTAAAGGGTGCTTTTATGAATGCCCAGTTGCCTTGCCGTTTCCCGGCAATTCCAGTTGTTTTTTTGAAGAGCGTTGATGAGCCAGGCCGCTTCCACGTCACGAAGAGAGGACGCATCGGTTCTGATTTTCTGGGGCGGAGACGCAAAAAGAGATTCCGGTAGATGCTTTTTTTCAATCCGGCCTTCTTTGCAGAAGATGAAGGCGCGTTCGATAATGTTGGCCAGTTCCCGGATATTGCCCGGGTAAGTGTAAGCCATCAGAACGGACAGTGCTTCCTGACTGACGCCTTCAATCTCTTTTTTTTGCAGAAGATCAAAGCGGCTGATAAAGTGATCAATCAACAGTGGAATATCTTCCATGCGTTCCCTCAGCGGGGGAAGGGTGATTTTGAAGACATTGATGCGGTAAAACAAATCTTCCCGGAAACGGCCCTGTCTGACCAGATCCTCGAGATTTTTATTGGTTGCCGCGATCACACGGACATTGTGCTCAACGCTTTGTGTTGCGCCCAGCGGTTCATAGGTTTTTTCCTGCAGGACGCGCAGGAGCTTAACTTGCATGGCGGGGGTGATTTCTCCGATTTCGTCGAGCAATAACGTTCCGTTTTCTGCCAGTTTAAAACGGCCGGGCTTGTCTTTTTTCGCGTCGGTAAACGCCCCCGCTTTATAGCCGAACAGTTCCGACTCCAGAAGTGTATCCGGCAGGGCGCTGCAATTTACCGCGACAAAGGACGTTTTGCGGCGCGGACTCAGGTTGTGGATGGCCCGGGCGATCAGCTCTTTGCCGGTTCCGCTTTCGCCTTCGATCAGCACCGTACTGCCGCCTGCCGCAATATCGGGCAGGATATCGAACAACTGCAGCATTTTATGATTCTTGGAAAGAATATCGGCAAAGTTGTATTTCTGTAAAACCGCCTTGCGTAAATCTTCTTCGACGCTGATGTCCCGGAATGTTTCCACCGCTCCCAGCAATTTTCCCTTTTGATCGCGCAGGAGCGCCGTGGAAATACTGACGGGAAGTTTGTGCCCTTCCGCGTTGATGATGGCTACTTTTTTATTGATGATCTGCTCGCCCGTTTTCATTGTCTTGCGCAGGCAGCAGTCTTTTTCGCAAATATCCGCTTTTAAAACATCCTTGCAGCGTTGGCCGATGGCTTCCTCCCGGGGAACCCCGGTTATTTTTTCAGCGGCACGGTTGAAAGACGTGATCAGCCAGTCCTGGTCTACCGTGAAAACGCCGTCGGCGATCGAATCCAGAATAATATCCTGTTTGGTTCCGATATCCGGCGATCCCTGTTTTAAAGGCATCTTTTTTTTCATGTCTGTTTTCCGATGACGGGTGTCGGATTTAGTGACAGCCGTGTTCGTGCTGGGTGCAGGAAATTCCCGAATCTTTCAGTGTGCCGGCAAGCCAGCTTTCCGTAACTGTCTTCACGTTTCCGGAACAGCCGCGCAGAACATCAATGCCATGGCTGTTCAACACATTGACGGCGCCCTGTCCCATATTGCCGGCCAGCATCAGCTTGACGCCCTTTGCAGCCAGCACTTCGGCGATGTTGGATTTACACCCGCAGCCGGCGGGTGAAGAAACCTTTTCCTCCTCGACAATTTTCTTTTCCTGGTCAATGGTGAAAACCGTAAAATACTCACAGTGTCCAAAGTGTTCATCAATCTGATTCTGATAAGAGGGTAAAGCAATTTTCATACATATCTCCTTGCAAAGCATTTTTCATTTATTCCTGCGTTTTGAATGTTCGCGGGTTTTCTATTCATCAAAATCGAAGTCGCCGCCGATTCTTAATGCTTTTCCGTTGATCAGCACATCGGCGATCTTTTTGTGTGCGACGTCTATGATTCTGCCGAAGGTTTGACGTGAAATGTTCATCTTTTCGGCGGCTTGTTTCTGATACAAATGTTCGTAGTCGGCAAGACGAACCGCCTCGAATTCGTCCATATTCAGAACAATTTCTTCGAGCTCCATGGAGGGTATTCCCCTGGGCTTGAAGTATTTCTTGTCGGGCGCACCCATGATGTGACGGTGGCATTTCGGCCGGGGCATTGTTTGTATGAACTCCTTTTGTTAGAATATAAGCATATGCTCAAAACTTGTCAAGGGTTAAAATTTCCTCGTAACCGTATTTAAAGTCGTTAACGCGAGTTTTAGAAAAGATAATCGTTGGAGGAATTCCTACTGCCCGATACCATTTCGCTTCTTCCGGTGACCGTAAGAGGACATTTGATTGTTGTGAAAAAAAAACGGCTGTGGTAACTTCTTGCGCAATTCGATTTTTCAAAGCGCACAAGGGTGTTTTTTCATGCAGAAGCATATCAGCAACGTTCACGTGCACATGCCTTATTCTCTTTTACCGAAGTATTTGAAGATCATTCTTCAGAACAAACTGAATCTGGAAATATACTTTCATCACCAGATTCTGAATCGTCTGGATAAATCTCGATGCATGGAAACGGCAAAGATTCTTGAAAGCGAGGGATTGAAAATAACGTTTCATGCGCCTTTTGTGGACTTACGGCCGGGGGCCCTGGATGAGACGATCCGCCGGGCCAGCATTGACCGCATCAGGCAGGTTTTTGATCTGGCACCCTATTTTCATCCCCTGAAAATTGTCTGTCATGCGTCTTTTGACGACCGTTACTATGTTTATGGCGACGATTTATGGCTAGAGAGCAGCCTCAAAACCTGGAAGGAGTTCATCGGGCTGGCGGACGATCACCGGACCATCATTGCGCTGGAAAATGTTTACGAAAAAAATCCCGTGATATTGGGCAAGCTTTTCCGATCTCTGGCGTCCGACAGAATTTGTTTTTGTTTCGATACGGGCCATTTTAATGTGTTTTCCTGCGAACCGTTGAATGTCTGGTTCGATGAACTGGGAAGGTATACGGGGCATTTGCATCTGCATGACAATTTCGGATGGCAGGACGAGCATCTTTCTGTCGGGCACGGCACGTTTCCCTTTGCGGAGTTGATGCAGTACATCAGAAATATGAAGAAAAAACCGACGGTCACGCTGGAGGCGCATAATCAGAAAAATCTTTGGGCATCGCTCGATCATGTCAAACGAATGGATTTCCCCGGTGTTTGAAGATAAGACGGACTGTGTTGGGGGAGTATTGTGCTGAGGTATGTCTTAAAAAGAACATTGTTCATGATTCCGCTGTTGATCGGGATTACCCTGATCTGTTTTTTCGTCATGCGTCTGGCGCCGGGTTCTCCCACGGATTTGCAGACGGAGATGAATCCGAAGGCATCCCAGGAAAGCAAAGAGCGGTTGAATGCGCTGTATGAACTGGATAAGCCGATTTATGTGCAATACGGATCATGGCTGAAGAAGATCAGCCGCGGCGACCTGGGCGTATCCTTCTCGTCCGATCACCGTCCGGTGGCCGACAAGATCATGGAGCGGCTGCCCATTACCATCCTGATCAATTTTTTATCGCTGGTGATCATCCTTGCTGTCGCGGTGCCGATCGGCGTGTTGTCCGCCGTCCACCAGGACTCGCTTTTCGATAAGGTGACCACCGTGCTGGTGTTTATCGGTTTTGCGGTGCCCACGTTCTGGCTGGCCCTGCTGCTGATGATTTTTTTCGGAATCCATCTGGGCTGGCTGCCGATTTCCGGTCTGCGCTCGCTCAATTACGAATATCTGAATGTCTGGAATCAGTTGATCGATCTGGCCAAACATCTGGTTTTGCCGGTTTTCGTGTCAGCGTTCGGCGGATTGGCCGGTCTGTCGCGTTATATGCGGGCGAATATGCTGGAGGTGATTCGGCAGGATTATATTATGACCGCGCGCGCCAAGGGATTGAGTGAAAGGGATGTCATTTACCGGCACGCCCTGCACAACGCGCTACTGCCGGCCATCACTATTTTGGGGCTTTCCATTCCCGGTCTCATTGGCGGCAGCGTTATCTTTGAAACAATTTTTGCCATTCCGGGCATGGGACAGCTTTTTTACATGTCGGTCATGGCAAGAGATTATCCGACCATTATGGGAATTTTGCTGATCGGCGCTATTCTGACGCTGGTGGGTAATCTGATTGCCGATGTGTCGTACGCGGTGGCGGACCCGCGTATCAGAATATCCTAAAAGGGCTGAAAAGATGACGGCATGGACAGCCATCTATAAAAACAAACTGATGTTGACCGGCGGCGGACTGGTTCTGGCGCTTTTGATCGTTTCCATTCTGGCGCCGTGGCTGTCTCCCTATGATCCGGGACAAATCGATTTGAACAATGTGCTGGCAGCTCCTTCTATGGAGCATCTTTTCGGAACGGATCAACTGGGGCGGGATGTTCTTTCGCGGATGATCTGGGGTGCCAGAATTTCTTTAAAAGTCGGTTTTGTGGCGACGGGGTTGGCCATTCTCGTCGGCACGTTTCTGGGAGCATTGTCGGGATATTACGGCGGCTGGATCGATTCGGTCATCATGCGGTTTGTGGATATCATGCTCTGTTTCCCCACGTTCTTTCTGATTCTGGCGGTCATTGCTTTGCTGGAGCCGTCCATCTGGAATATTATGATCATTATCGGACTGACCGGCTGGATGGGCGTAACAAGGCTGGTCCGGGCGGATTTTATTTCGTTGCGGGAAAGGGATTTTGTCCAGGCCGCCAGAGCGATAGGCGCCGGGGATGCGCGGATTATTTTTCTTCATATCCTTCCCAACGCGATGGCGTCGATTCTGGTTGCGGCGACGTTGGGGATTGCGGGGGCGATCCTCACCGAATCGGCCCTGAGTTTTCTGGGTATCGGTGTGCAGCCGCCCACCCCCAGCTGGGGCAATATTCTGACGGCCGGCAAGGATAATATCGACATCGCCTGGTGGCTGTCGCTTTATCCGGGCCTGGCCATTCTGACGACCGTTGTCGGTTACAATCTTCTGGGGGAAGGCATCAGGGATCTGCTCGATCCCCGTTTAAAAAAATAAAACCGGGGCCTTGTCAACCGGTTCATTCTTGATAAAAGGACGAAAATATAATAATAACCTCTCAACGACCTATACGTAAGGAGAAGAAACCATATGCCCAACAGAGTCAATGCAGAATCCATCAGTGACGATAAACGCATCCTGAAGCGCAAGCTGATGCAGGGCGAAATATCCGAAAAGGATATACAGGCTCTAATAAAGAAGCTTCCCGATGTTTCCGAAAACGCCGAGGAAGTTCGCCTGGATGATGACAAAAAATAGTATTTTATGCTGATTGATTCCCATGCTCATCTGGAAATGAAGGAGTTTGATGCGGACCGTGATGACGTCATTAGCCGCGCCCGAAGCGAGGGCGTAGATTTTATTGTCACGGTCGGAACCAATCTCCGGTTGAGCAGCAGAGCCGTCGCGCTTGCCGAACAATACGAAAACATCTTTGCCACCGTCGGCATTCATCCCCACGATGTCGCCAAAGCCGGTGAGGACACCCTGGATGCTTTAAAGCAACTTGTTCTGACTCATAAAAAAATCGTCGCCTATGGTGAAATCGGACTTGATTATTTCCGGAATATTTCACGTCAGGAAATACAAGTCGAGATGTTCGGGCAGCAGCTGGACTTGGTGAAGGAACTGAATCTGCCGGTTGTGATTCATGATCGTGAAGCGCATCGTCAATCGCTGGATATGATTCAGGCCTCCGGTGTGCGTCGCGGCGTCTTTCACTGTTTTTCCGGGGATTATGACATGGCCAGAAAATGCATCGACCTCGGATTCTACATCTCCATCCCCGGTGTGGTCACCTTTGACAAATCCGGGAAAATTCGCGATGTCGTCGAACGGGTTCCGCTTTCCTCCCTGTTACTGGAAACGGACGCGCCGTATCTGACGCCGGTTCCGAACCGCGGCAAAAGAAACGAACCCGCCTTTATCGTCCATACGGCGAAAGCGGTGGCCGCCATAAAAAAAATATCATGGGAAGACGTGGCGGCGCAAACGTCTGTTAACACGATCAATCTCTTCGGTCTGAAGATGATCCGTAACGTTTAGTTTTTTACGGAGCCCCGTTCATGAAGAAACAATTTAAAGCCGTGGTTTTGTTAAGCGGCGGTCTTGATTCCGCCACAACCCTGGCGATCGCCCGCGACAGGGGATTTGAAATTTACGCGTTGAGTTTCCGCTACGGCCAGCGGCACGCGGTGGAAATGAAAGCTGCCCGGCGTATTGCACGAAAAAACAAGGTCGCCGGACACCTGATCCTGAATATGGATTTACGCAAAATCGGAGGATCGGCCCTGACGGCGGATATTCATGTGCCCAAGAATCAAACAGGCTCGGTGCTGAAAAGGAAAATTCCGGTGACCTATGTTCCGGCGCGCAACACGATATTTCTTGCCTACGCGCTGGCCTGGGCGGAAGTGATCGGCAGTCATGATATCTTTATCGGGGTCAATGCTCTGGATTACAGCGGTTATCCGGATTGTCGTCCCCGGTACATTGCCGCATTTCGAAAGCTGGCCAATCTGGCAACGAAGGCGGGGGTTGAAGGAAAACAAAAACTGGCCATTCACGCTCCGCTCATTAAAATGAGCAAGGCGGAGATTATTAAAAAGGGCATGGACCTTGGCGTGGATTACAGTCTGACGCACAGTTGTTATGATCCGTCGCCATCGGGAGAGCCGTGCGGTGAATGCGATTCCTGTCTGCTGCGATTGAAAGGGTTTCGTGAAGCCGGATTGAAAGATCCGCTGAAATATTGCCGGTAAGGGGCTGGTCTTGGGTTATCGAATCAAAGAGATATTTTATTCCATTCAGGGCGAGGGATTTTATACGGGACGGCCTGCGGTTCTCTGCCGTTTTTCGGGGTGTAATCTATGGTCGGGGAAAGCATCCGACCGCGAAAAAGCGGTTTGCCGGTTCTGCGATACGGACTTTGTCGGTTGCGACGGCCCGGAGGGCGGGATTTTTCAAACCCCTGAAGCATTAACCGAGAAAATTATTACATTGTGGCCTGAAAAACCGTCAGACACGCTTAGGCCGTTTGTCGTGCTCACGGGAGGAGAACCGCTGCTGCAAACGGATAGAGCCTTACTGGACGCTCTGCATCATCAGCATGTTGAAGTCGCCGTTGAAACCAACGGCACCATTATGCCGCCGGAAGGAATTGACTGGATTTGTGTGAGCCCCAAAGCAGGCACAACGATGGTGTTACGTTCGGGACAGGAATTAAAGCTTGTTTATCCTCAGCAGGGAGCGGAGCCGGAAAAGTATGCGCTGCTCGATTTTCAGCATTATTTTCTGCAGCCGCTTGATTCACCAAACCGGCAAACCAACACCCTCAGGGCCCTGGAATATGTTTTGGCGCATCCGCAATGGCGGTTGAGTTTGCAGATACAAAAAATTTTAAATGTAAAATAAAGGAACGCAAAGTGGAAATCTTCAAGGTGTATAAATTTGATGCGGCGCACCGCCTGCCGAAGGTTGGTGCAGAACACAAATGTTTTGAACTGCACGGACATTCCTTTCGCGTGGAGATTCATGTGCAAGGTCCGGTCGATCCGCAGCTGGATTGGGTGATGGATTTTGCCGATATCGACCGTGCTTTCCGGCCTCTGCTGGATCAGCTGGATCATCAGAATTTGAATGACATCCCCGGACTGAATAATCCCATCTCGGAAAACATTGCGCGGTGGATCTGGGAAAATCTTCAGGACGCATTGCCGCAATTAAACAAAATCGTTGTGCAGGAGAGCCCGGAATCCGGCTGCATTTATTGCGGCGAAAAATAACGGTTTGGAGGCGGGGATGCTCCGCAGAAAAAATTTCCGTTTAGCCGCCGAAACGTCACGGATGTCTTCCGTTTCAGAGCGGTTTAACAGTCCCTTTTTTGTTGAAAAATAATGCGGTCGGTGGTAGGTGCTGAAACAAACAAAAAGCAGTGACCATCATGGATCAGAAGACCATACAGAAGATCAAAGGCACCCAGCAGGACGGTTTGCTGGAAGAATTATTGCGGGAAAAGGCCGCGGTGCTGACCCGGGCGAGCTGGGCGGTTGAGGATGTGCTGGAGAAGATGAAGCGAATCGAAGGAGAAATCGAAATTAAAACATCGTTGATCCAGTCGATGACGCACGAGGCTGATCGCGCGGTTCTGTCCCGTCAGAAAAAACTGTTCTGCGAAGAAATAAACTGTAAGATAGACGAATTCAATGCCATTCGCCGGAAAGCCCAGCTTCAATATTATTATTTGATTGTCACAAGAGAAGCCCTGGGCTTGAGGCGTCATGAGATGGTTCAGAAAATTTACCGTATTCCCGACAAGAAAAAAAAGATACAGGTGTTTTTTTAATGGACAGGTTCCGTAAACCACGCATGCGGATGGTAGAAACGCAGATCAAGGCACGTGGCATCAGCGACGTGCGCGTGTTGAAGGCCATGCAAACGATTCCGCGCCATCTTTTTGTCGATGAAGGCCTGATCGAACAGGCGTACACCGACAGCCCTCTGCCCATCGGCGAACATCAGACCATCTCCCAGCCGTATATCGTCGCGCTCATGACGCAGGCGCTGGATCTGAAGGGAAGGGAACGGGTGCTGGAAATAGGAACGGGATCCGGGTATCAGACCGCGGTGCTGGCCTGTCTGGCGGACCGCGTTTTTTCCGTAGAACGCATTGCCTTGCTGGCCACTCAGGCGCGCAGAACACTCGACGCGCTGAATATCTATAATGTGGCCATCAGAGTGGGTGACGGTTCTTACGGCTGGAAGGAAGAAGCGCCGTTTGACGCCGTTATTACAACCGCCGCGGTGCCGGCGATTCCCCGGTATCTGCTGGATCAGTTGGTTCCGGGGGGAAGAATGATTGTCCCGTCGGGTGGCCGCGATGTGCAAACCCTCTATAAACTAACCCGATCCAAGGAAAATCCTGAAGAGATTATACAAGAAGACCTTGGAGGCTGCCGCTTCGTCAGTTTGATAGGGGAGAGCGGATGGAGAAAATAGCAACGCGGGCAAAACCGGTTTTTTTTCTTCTGCTGGTCTGTCTGATTTTTTCCTGCTGGCATCCCCGGCTGCAAAAGGCCCAGGCGGCGGGCGTTTATCATTTGGTGAAAAAGCAGGAAACGGTCTGGAGTATAGCCCGGACTTACGGTGTTTCCGTGAAGGATCTGGTTACCATCAATCATATCGACGACGTGAATCAGATAGAGGAGGGCTCGGTGCTATTCATTCCTTCGGCCGAGCGGGTCATTGATGATACCACCCAGATAAAAAAAGAAAAGGTCGATGAAGCCCCCAAAACGGACATTCGGGATTCGGGCAGAACCGGAGATGGGAAAAACAGCAAAAAAACCGGCGGCAAAAAAATAGCCGCTGAGGCAGCCCCCGTAAAAACCGGCGATCTTCAAGATTCCGCAACGGCAAAAATCCGGGACGACAAACCAACGGATCCAAAAAATCAAACGGTTGAAGAAATGGTTGTCCCGGACCGGAAAATAAAAGCGACACGCAACAAATTTATCTGGCCGGTGCAGGGCGAAATCAAGGCGCATTTCGGCATTCAACCCAATAAAACGCTCCATAACTGGGTTAAAATCGTTTCTGCATCGGGAAAGAAAATCAAAGCGGCGGAATCCGGCACGGTCATTTTTTCATCCCATCTGAAGAATTACGGTGAAACCATTATTATCCGTCACAAAGATCATTTCGCCACGGTCTACACCCATCTGAAAAAAAGGCTGGTCAAAATGGATACGCCTGTCAAAAAAGGCGAGGCGATAGCCGTCCTGGGGGAAAAAGACGATGACGGGGCGGTTTATATGAATTTTGAAGTTCGTCTGAAAGGGAAAGCGGTCAATCCGCTTTCATATCTGCCGTAATTTTTTGCTGTTGCCATGACGCAAATCATCCTTATATTAAATAAAAAAATTATTCAGGTTAACGATGAAATGCTATTTTGAACAGGGCCCCATTCGTCCTCCCAGTGAAGCGGCAAGCCTTCTGATCCGCGTCAGCAGAAATTGTCCGTGGAACAAATGCGCTTTCTGTCATACCTATCGGGGGACGAAATTCGAGCTGCGCAGCGTTGAAGACGTCAAAAAAGACATTCAGAACATGAAAGAGATAGCCGATGAAATTGTCCGTTTTTCCTGGAAACTGGGGGAGGGCGGCCGGGTCAACCGCAATGTTTTGCGCGCCATCTACAACAGTGAAGATTTTTATCATGACAATATTTATTCTGTGGCGGCCTGGCTTTATTTCGGCGGTGAAAACGTGTTTCTGCAGGATGCCAATTCGCTGATTTTAAAAACCCCGGATCTTGTTTCCATTCTTGATTTTTTAAAGGAAAAATTTCCCGATGTGCAACGGATAACATCTTACTGCCGTTCCCACACGGCGGCAAGGAAGAGCATTGCGGAATTCGAACAATTGAAAAAAGCCGGACTGTCCCGCATTCATATCGGCATGGAAAGCGGCTCCGACGAGGTATTGTCCTTCATTCGCAAGGGAGTGACGTCTGCCGACCATATCAGGGCGGGACTGAACATCAGAGGCGCCGGCATAGAATTAAGCGAATATGTCATACCCGGACTGGGCGGAGAACGGTTTACCCGTCAGCATGCTCTGGAAACCGCCCGGGTCATAAATGCCATCAATCCTGATTTTATTCGTCTGCGCACCCTGCATGTGGTGCCGGGCACCGATCTGGATGAGTTGATGAACAAAGGTGAATTCAAACCGCTGGCGGATGACGATATTCTCCGGGAAATAAAATTGTTTATTGAGAATCTTGACGTGCGCGGGACGTATCTGGCCAGCGATCATATTTTGAATCTTCTGGAGGAGCTTGAGGGGAATTTGCCGGATGACCGGCAAAACATGCTGGCTGCGATTGAAAAATATTTTAAACTTTCCGCCGAAGACAGACTTGTTTTCCGACTGGGACGGCGCAGCGGATCATTGAGGAAACTCGATGATCTGGCCGATCAGGCAACATACGGGAGACTGAGGTCGGTCGTCGATCACTATGCTGCTCGAGGCGAAAATCTTGATGAGGATATCATCAAAATGATGAATAATTTCATATAAATATCGGGGAAATATCTTGTCGTCCGTACAGCCTTTTCCTTTATGTCATCCTGATTCGTTTTATTTTGCCATGTGGTAAATATTTTATTGACACGAAGGTTCTTTCTGCTTATACTTCCGCCGTCAAAAGGCAATATTTTATCGCGTATCAGGCAATCGGCGTCTCGCACCGCGTCTGCTGATGATCTGAGACCATTTTATTCCTGGTTTCGAAAGAGCTTGACTATTTGCAGCTCCATAATGGTCGGCAGAAAAGTTATTCTGCAGAACATTATTCAATGCTACAGGAATGTGATCCGCAGGATTGCCCGGTAGGTTGATAAAAGGATGCAACGTTTTGATAAAACATCAAACAATAATTTAAGGAGGCTATACAATGCGTGAATGTGTAATTATTGATGGCGTGAGATCGCCAAATTCCCGGGCACACAATGAAAAAGGTTGGTTCAGAGCCCTCAGACCCGATGAAGTTCTGACCAAAGTTTATGATGGTCTGTTTGCCCGTAACCCCAAAGTGAAACCCGAAGATATCGAATCCGTATTTGTTGGTTGCGCCAACATTACCGGCATGCAGAATGATATCGGCCGCCTGGCCTGGCTGGCCGGTGGATTTCCGGAATCCGTTCCCACTAACACGCTGACCATGCAGTGTCCTTCCGGTATGGCAGCCACGCAGCATGCCGCCCGCGCCATTATGTGCGGAGAAGGCGATACCTACATTGCTTCCGGCGTGGAAGACATGCAGAAAGTTTTCATGGCCATGCACATGGATTTCCCGCCCCGTCTGGCCAACCGTTATAACATTCTTGAGCTCCCCATGGGCAATACCGCAGAAAAGGTCGCGGAAGTTTATAAAGTCAGCCGTGCAGATATGGAAACCATGGCGTACTGGAGCAATAAGAAAGCCGACGAAGCCACCAAGGCCGGAAAATTTAAAAATGAAATCATTCCGATGGAAGGATTAAAAGATGACGGCACACCCTTCATGGTCGAAACCGACCAGTGGATCCGTGGTGACGTTTCGATGGAACAGATGGCAACCATGAAAACTCCTTTCAAACCGGATGGAGTTGTTACAGCAGCCACTTCTTCGCCTTTGACAATCGGCGCCGCGGCCATTCTTTTAATGGAACGCTCCAAAGCCGACAAACTGGGACTTTCTTACAGCATTAAATATGAAGCAGGCGCTTTAGGCGGTTGCGATCCCACCGTGATGGGCATTGGTCCTATTCCCGCTGTCCAGAGACTTCTGGCGCGCACAGGCAAGAAAGTCAGCGATATCGGTGTATGGGAACTCAATGAGGCTTTTGCCAGCCAGTCTCTGGCATGTCTGAGAGAATTGGGCATTGCCCAGAATGCTCCTTTTGACAATGTAAACATCTGGGGCGGCGCTCTGGCGCTCGGTCATCCGTTGGGAGAAAGCGGATGCCGCATTCTGGTTACTCTGCACAGTATTATGAAGACTGACCGAAAAGATGCCAAATATGGTGTTGCTTCTCTTTGCGGCGCTTTCGGCAACGCCGGCGCCACCATGTTGAGCAGAGTCTAATACGTGATCTGCTAAACGCATCCATGAAAAAGGGAGTTCCTGATATCAGGAACTCCCTTTCTTTTTTTTATGATGAATTCTATCGACCAATCAATTTTTACATTTTTCCGGAAAGAAACAGATCGGCATCGCGGGCTGTTTCATCGGGGATTTCCTCCATCGGCGTGTGTCCGGCGCCTTCGTATTGTATGAATTTTGCTCCCGGCAATTCTTTCTTCCAGTTTTCGAAATATTTAAAAGGAATCCATTCATCCCTCGTTCCCCACATAACCAGCGTCGGGACGCGGATGTCTTTTATGCCTTGGGAGAGATTTTCATCGCGGCACAATTTTCTCATTTCCGTGAAAACATCAATATAGGATCCTTTGTTGCCTTCTCTCATGGCTAGATCAAAATAGCGGTCTTTGAGTTCCTGGGTCACTTTGGATTTGTCTCCGAAAACCTGTTCAACCGCGTTGTCGAAAAGAAACCGCGGCATCGTAAACCTGGCGAACGGTCGGATAAGCGGATTGCTGGCAAAAGCAAGGAGTCCCGGCAGCGGCTGGGGAAATCCCACGGAATCAACCAGAATAAGCTTCTCAACCCTGTCCGGATGTTTCAGTGTGTAATTCCAGGAAATGTAGCCTCCCAGAGAGTTTCCCGCCAGATAAAACTTTTCCAGTTTCATTTCATCAACGAATTTTTCGAAGAGCCTGACCGCTTCGTCTTTCCGGTACAGAGATTTATCGGGGGCCGGTCCGGTCAGTCCGAATCCCGGAATATCCAGCCGGATGATACGATAGCGATCTTTCAGCCGCTGTGTCCATCCGTCCCAGGTGTGCAGGGACGCACAGACCCCATGCAACAGGATCAGAACAGGTCCCTGTCCCTCGTCTTTATAATGAATTTTCATTTCATCGATTTCGATGATTTCTGATTCTGCATCGGCATATTTCAGTTTCAGTTTTTCCACCGGGACAGTGTTCCATCCCAGTGCCGTACAGCCCGACGTGACCGCCATGATACACAATAACAAAATCGGAATGAGTGCTTTGAGCGTTTTCATTTTTTCGGCCTTTCATCAATTGTATTTAAACAACGCGAGGATTTTGACAAGAACTATAGGGTTTTCGATTTTTTATGTCAATAAAATATCAAATCGGAAACAGAACTGACCGGGAGTCCGTTCGAAAAACTTTTTTTATAAAAACTTATTGTCAAATTCATTGTCATGCTTTATATTAAAATCAAACATTCAAACGAATTCGAGTTAGAAAGGAGGCTGTTATGAAAACCTATGCCATAAAGTATCTCGAACTGGCAGAAAAACACGCGGAAAAGATAGCGGCGAGATGGTTGAAAGACGTAAAAAACAACTCTAGGACACCGACTTATAAAAGTTTGAATGAAGCAGAAATCACCAATCAATGTGTCAGGTTTTATCAAACCTTCAGTAAAATGTTTCTTGATGAAAAAATAACGGATGATTCATTGCGCTATTTCCGGAGTTATGCTGAGGAAAGTCATACCATGGGCATCCCCGCAAAAGAAACGCTGTATGCTCTCATTCTGATGAGACGCCATATCTGGCTCTATGCTGAATTTCAGGCCATCTTTACTTCAGGGATTGATCAACGGCAGGCCCTCGATACGCTCGGACGCACCATTTTATTGTTCGATTACGCCTGTTATGAAGTAACGAAGGAATACCAGTCACTGACGAGATAACGATAAAATAAAAAATATGTCAGCAATTATTTAGTGCCGGACTTAATCTCATAGAAAGGAGAATATTGTTATGGTCGACTCTATAAAGTTACTCGATATTACGGAGCAAAACGCCGAAGAAATCGCCGAGCACTGGGCGAAGGAAGTTCATAAAAACAAGAGAACTACCCATTATCGAAACATAAAAAAGGAAAAACTGGTCGTTTACGCAGTGGATTTTTACCGGAATTTACGAAAATTGCTGGTTCCCGAGGATCGTCTTGAATATACCCGGGAATATTTTCAGAAATATGCGAAAAAATGCCATGAAATCGGTCTTCCCTTACAGGAAGCGATTTACGGACTTGTTCTCATGCGGCGTCACATGTGGCTGTACGCCGATTTTCAGGCCATCTTCATCGATGCCCTGGAACACAATCAGGCGATCGACAGTATTATGCGAATCATGCTCATGATGGATTATGCGGTTTATGAGATCACCCAGTATTATCTGGAAATTGCAAAGCATTGATTTTCTGAAAGATAACGTAAAAACGACAAAAAAAGTCCCCGGAATCAGATTATATCGGCCGGGGATTTTTTTATTTGATAACGGAAAAGTCCCTTAATTTGAAATCGTTAAAATTTATATAAGTATTTGATAATGTATTGTTATTATAGAAATCTCCGGAAAAAGTAAAATAAAATACTTAAATCTCAATAATATGTTGACAGAGTGAATTTTGGGATGTATAACACGCAATACATGACTTTCAGTCATTTGATATAATTATATTAAACAATGTAAAAGATCGTCCGTTTTTTACATTTTCGCATGTCAGAAAAATTATTGGGAAAGGTGTCTAGAGTCTCGTCGTTCAGTCAGAACGAGTACAAAATACAATAAACAAAGTTTAAGGAGGATTATATGGCGAGTTTGTGGGTTGATTTACGGGATATTAAATTCCAGTTGTTTGAAGTATTAAAGATTGAGGAAACATTGTTAGGCAAAGGTCGTTACAAGGATTTTGATGCAGATACATGCATCATGGCTCTTGATGCGGCAGCAAAGTTTTCAGAGAACGATATTGCTCCCACCTATCCGGATGAGGTTCATCGTAAACCGGTCGAAGCGACATTCGACAAAGGCAAAGTAACGACGCCCGAAGCTTACAAGAGATTATGGAAGCTTTATTGCGAAAACGGTTACATGGCTATGGCTGACCAGCCGGAAGTCGGCGGACAGGGATTCCCCGCTGTCATTGCCGCTGCCGCAGCAAATATGTTTTTGGCCTGCAATCAGGCTTTTGTTATGTATCCCGGTCTTTCCCACGGTTGTGCACGATTGATGGAAGATTTCTTCCAGCATCCGCTGCGCGACATCGTTTTGGAAAAAATGTACACCGGCGAATGGGCGGGAACGATGTGTCTGACGGAGCCGGGCGCCGGTTCTGACGTCGGAGCTCTGAAGACAACCGCCAAAAAGAATGCTGATGGCACCTACTCCATCGTCGGCACCAAGAGCTTCATTTCCGCCGGCGACCATGATCTGACCCCGAACATCATCCATCCGGTTCTGGCCAGAATCGAAGGCGACCCCAAGGGAACAAAGGGCATTTCCATTTTCATGGTTCCCAAAATCAGATTCAATGAAAAGGGCGAACTCGGAGAACCCAATGATGTGCAGTGCGGCAATATCGAAAGCAAAATGGGTATCCACGGCAACGCCACCTGTACACTGAACTTCGGTTCGGACAATAAGTGCATCGGTTATCTGATGGGTGAAGAACGTCAGGGTATGCCGATCATGTTCCACATGATGAACGAAGAACGTCAGGGCGTCGGTATGATGGGCGCTTCTCTGGCAATGGCCGCTTATCTGCACGCTCTGGATTATTCCAAACAGAGAATTCAGGGCCAGGATGTCATCATGATGGCCATGAAGGTTGAAGACGCACCCGCCGTGCCGATCATTAAACATCCGGATGTCCGCAGAATGCTGCTCAAACAGAAAGCCATTTCCGAAGGTCTGCGCCTTCTGGCATATTTCTGCTACTTCTGCATGGATAATGAATTCAGCGCAATGATCGATGGTAACGAGGAGCAGAAAGAATTCTGGCATGGCCTGATCGAAGTTCTTACGCCGATCGTCAAATCCTACTGTACAGAAAAAGGCCAGGACAGCATCGAACTGGCCGTGCAGTGCTACGGCGGTTACGGTTTCTGCCGTGAATACCCCGTCGAACAGATGATGAGAGATAACAAGATCAATCTGATTTATGAAGGGACCAACGGTATTCAGGCTCTTGACCTGCTGGGCCGCAAACTGGGCATGAAGAGAGGCGCTTATTTTATGAACCTGCTGAGCGTTACCAAGGAAGCTATTGAAGAAGGCAAGAAACTTGATGCTTTCAAGAAGGAAGCCGAGACCGTAGAGAAAGCCCTGAATGCCTGTGCTGAAACGGCGCTGGCCTTCTCCAAGATGATCAAAACCACGCCTTTCGTTCCGCTGATTGGCGCCTGCGATTTTCTGAACTGCCTGGGTGATGCGCTTGTCGGTTGGCTGCACCTCAGAATGGCCCTGGTTGCGATTCCCAAGTTCTTTGCAGCAGATACCGGTGAAATGGATAAAGCCTTCTATCGCGGTAAGATTGAAGGTGCAAGATTCTTCATTAACCGCATCACCGGACTGGTCATTCCTCATCTGGAAAACCTGAAACAGGATGAACAGAGTGCGATGAACATTCCTGAAGAATCATTTGCTGTCTAAAAAATGATTTTTTATAAATGAATTTCCGGAACGGGGAGGCTTGAAGCCTCCCCGTTTTTTTAGTGACACTCGCTAAGCGCGAATGTAATGACGCGCGAAGCGTCAGTGGAACTATCCCCGGAGCGCAGCTCAGCGGGATCAGACACTCGCTAAGCGCGAATATAAGGAAACGCGAAGTAAAGCCGCATTAT
>JAGOMJ010000001.1:99816-136227 GCA_017993615.1 Smithella sp.
GACACTCGCTAAGCGCGAATGTAATGACGCGCGAAGCGTCAGTGGAACTATCCCCGGAGCGCAGCTCAGCGGGATCAGACACTCGCTAAGCGCGAATATAAGGAAACGCGAAGTAAAGCCGCATTATCCTCCCCCAAGCGAAAGCCGGACGGGATTGTCCCCTTGACCTGTCTTTTAATTTATGTCAGAAAAAGTCATGCGCAAACGAAAACCGCAAACGAGATTACAATCGATCAGCGAAATCCTGTTCCCGATTCTGAAAAAAAGAGGAATGATTTCAAAAATCGAGGAGAAAACACTTCAGACACTCTGGCCGAAAGCGGTGGGTCCTCAAATCGCCTTGCAAACCCGGCCGGATTCTCTGAGGAATGGAACGCTCTTCGTCAAAACAGCCTCTTCGGTCTGGGTACAGCAGCTTCATTTCATGAAAGAAGAAATTCTCGTTAAATTAAATAACCTTTCCGGGAAACCCCTGATCAAAGAAATACGTTTTGTGGTCGGTCACTCACCGGTAAATGAAAAAGAGGCTAATCCTGTTTTGAAGGAGAAGAAAGCGGTTTTAAAAAAAAGAGACAAAGACATGATTGCCGAATGCACGGAAGCTCTGATCGACCAGGAACTGGCCGCGGTATTAAAACGCATTATGAGGCTGGAAATCAGCCGGCGTCGTCAATGGGAAAGCCGGAAAGGTCGCTGAAGACGCCGGACATTTTCTCGGAATATTTTCCGGGCCGGTCGTAAATGAACATCGGCGGTTCAACCTTCAACTCTTCTTTGGAACCTTTTCTCCCTTCGACCAGCACAAATTCGGCCCCGGAAGATACATCAGAAAAAATCAGTTTCATTTTTTTGGGCTCAATGCCGTGTAACCTGAACAGGTAAACAAGCTCCACCAGTCGTTTAGCCGGATAAATCGTAAAAACCGTTCCCGCCGATTTCAAGAGATATTTTGCCGCGTTTAAAAAATCTTTGAGGGACCCTTGGATTTCATGACGGGCAATGGCTCTTTCTTCCAGGGGATTGATCCGGCCGGAATGTAATTTTCGGTAAGGTGGGTTGAATACCACTGCGTCAAACGTCCGTTCCTGGAAAATAGTTCTGACGTTGCGGGCATCGCCCCAAACGATGTCAATGCGGTTTTCCAGTTGATTGAGTTGAACGTTTTTCCGAGCCATGACCGCAAGACGTTCCTGAATCTCCAAGCCGACGCATTGGGTGGTCGGAAAACGTTTTGTCAGGATCAGCAGGATGATACCGCTGCCGCAGCCGATATCCATGAGCCGTGTCCGCTTTTTCAGAGAAACGAAATGGGCCAGCAGGATGGAATCGATGGAAAAACGATACCCTTTTTTTTTCTGGAAAATACGCAAAGCGCCGTGAAGAATTTCATCAAGGGTTTCTTCTTCCATCGTTCGAATCATCAATCTTTTTCAATCCAGCCTGTGCGTGAATAATCCGCTGCGCAGTTTGGGTTCGAACCATGTCGACTTGGGAGGCATAATTGCTCCGGCATCGGCCACATTTATGATCTGCTCCATGGTGGTGGGATAAAGAGAGAACGCCACGGCAAAACCGTCCTGATTCACCAGTTTTTCCAGCTCGTCCATTCCCCTGATGCCGCCGATAAATTTGATCCGGTCATCCACACGCGGGTCTTTGATTCCCAGAACCGGATACAACAGATGCTCCTGCAGAATGGCCGCGTCCAGACTGGCGACGGGATCGTTTTTGTCGTAAACACCTTCCTTGACGGTAAGTTTATGCCACTGGCCTCCCAGATACATGCCGAAATCATGAAGCTGGTTCGGTGATCGGTCCGAAAAATCTTTGCTGACAATGAAAGCGGAACCGATTTTATCGATAAATTGGTCAGGTGTCAGACCGTTTAAATCCTTGACGGCACGGTTATAATCCATAACTCTCAGTTGCGTATCGGGGAAAAACACCGCCAGAACCGATTCGTATTCCCCGGCGAATCCTCTGGCGGATTCCTTTGCACGTCTTGTCCGGGCAATGGCGGCTGCGGCGGCCGCCCGGTGGTGACCGTCGGCGATATAAAGTGCGTCCACGGCGAGAAACTCTTTTTTTATTTCCTCAATATGACGGGAGTCGGAAATAATCCAGACCGTATGCGTCACGCCATCATCAGAGGTAAAATCATATTCCGGCATGCCGAAGGTCACGTGATCGACAATCGTATTAATGCCCGGTCTTTCACGATAACTGATGAATACGGGACCGGTCTGCGCATTTACGGTGTCGACATGACGGATGCGGTCTTCTTCTTTGTCTTGCCGGGTCAATTCATGCTTTTTGATTTTTCCGGCATCGTATTCGGAAGCGTTCATCACACCGACGATTCCGGTTTGTGCCCGCGTGCCCATTTTCTGCCTGTACACATAAAAATGCGGCGATTCATCCTGGATCAAAATGCCCTTAACACGCATATCGGTGAAATTCCGTTTGGCCGTCTGATAGATAAGAGGGTCATCGCTTTTCGTTTTGTCGGGGACGTCGATTTCCGATTTTTCCACATGCATGAAACTCAACGGGTTGCCGGAAACCGCTTTTTTCCCTTCTTCCCGGGTCATTACATCGTACGGGAGAGCCGCCACCTGAGCGACAAATTTTTTATCCGGTCGAACCGCTTTAAAAGGTAATACTATTGCCATAATTTGATCTCCTGACAGCAAATCTTTTCTTGCGGAATGGATAACATACTGACATAATCTATACAACATAAAAATATGCCGGAGAAGGGCAGGAATACGCATGGATACGCTGGTTTTTATTCACGGGCTGGAGAGCACGGCGCAGGGCACCAAGGGGCAGTTTTTCTGTAAAAATTTTCCGCAGATGATCATTGAAAATTATACGGGAGATTTTGCGGCGCGTATGCGAAAACTTCAGAGCCTTCTTAACGATAAAACCGATTTGATCATCGTCGGTTCGAGTTATGGAGGGTTAATGGCCGTTCAATACGCCATCGAAAATGAACACCGGGTAAAAAAGCTGATTCTTCTGGCGCCGGCGTTGAATCTCGCTGAATTCATGCCGCCTTCCCGGGTTTTAAACGTTCCTGTCATACTCTACCATGGCTCCGAAGACGATATCGTTGATCCGGAAAAGGTCAAAGACATTGCTTCCCGGTATTTCGCTGCGTTGGAATACCATCTGGTTCCGGACGACCATGTTCTGCATGAAACGTTTCCGTCTCTGGATTGGAAGAAACTGCTGACGGCCGGTTGATGATGTCACAAAGCACGCAATTTTGTCAAATCCCACGTCGCCCCTGCCAACTATGTTGTCGGGATAGTTCGATTTTCAAATTTCACTACTTCGCTCCTGGGATAATTTCCAATCTCGATTAGTCGGGATTGGATAATTCGGCTGAGTCTTCAATCTTCGTCCCGACTTGTCGGGGCTCAATATTAGAGAGTCTCTCTACGACTAGCGCTTCCCATCGTTAGCGGGTCTCTTTAAATTGCCTTGACAATCCATGGTTGATATCTTAATCTTTCAAAAATTTTATTGAGTCCGTTTACTATGGTTTCTAAGAAAATCGTCATTCGTTACACACCCGATACGGTTCAGCAACCGGTGATTTATCAGCTGGTGAAGCAATATAATCTTGTGTTCAATATCCTGAAGGCGAGAATATTTCCGCGCCGCGAAGGCGTTATCGTTCTGGAATTAAGCGGTTCCAAGGAAAATTTCGATCACGGGATCCGTTTTTTAAAAGAGTTGGGCCTGAAGGTAGAACCGCTCTCCAAAAGCGTCAGTCAAAATGCCGATAAGTGCGTCCACTGCGGCGCCTGCACGGCTTTCTGTCCGACGGGAGCCCTGTCGTTTGAAAAAAAGACGCTGAAGGTTGTCTTTGATCCGGAAAAATGCAACGGTTGTGAACTGTGTGTTTCGGCCTGTCCGGTCCGTGCGATGGAAATCAATCTTTTATAAATAATATGTTGACAGCCTCCGTTGAAAAAACAGCGGCAACGGAAGTGAAATTTTATTTTTTCGTTTCTTTCCCCACCTCTTTTTCCACTTCCTTTTCAGAGGCGTCGAGTAACTTGCTGACACCTCCGGGAGCTTCTTTTGTTTTTTTATACAGATCCTTTCCGTCTTTGTAGAAGCTTTTACTTTTGTCTTTGATTTCATTTAAACCGGATTCCACCATGTGAAAAGATTCTTCAACTTTAGCTTTTGTTTCCGCCGGATGCTGAACATAATAATAACCGAAAGCGACGATCAAAAGAAGAGCCGTTATAAAAATCAGCTTAAGCAGATTTTTAAAGATTACATGCAGAAATAATAAAATGATCAAGATGGCGCCTATAACGACGACGGCGGGATGTGTCGATATATAGCCGGTGATTACATCCATGATAATGAACTCTCCTTCATCAAGGGGCATATGAAATATGGTTAAGTTTACCACGAAGCCTTTTGATTTTACAGTAAAAACATTAAGGACATAAGTAATCAGATGCAGTGGATGGGCATTGTGTTCTGGCCGGGGGGCGGGCAAATTGCCTATTGCGCATATTCGATTTTTACCTTATTGAAGATTTCAGCAAAGGTGCATCATGTTGGGACGAACCAAAATGTTTACATAAAAAATAGGACATATCGCTATGGATAAAAGCAGAAGAGAGGTTCTGAAAAAACTGGAAGAGAGACTTGATTATCGTTTCCGCGATGTCGATCTTCTTGTAACCGCGCTGACCCATCGTTCTTATGTCAATGAGAACCGTCAGCCGGGCGTGTCCGATAATGAACGGCTGGAATTTCTGGGAGATTCCGTTTTAGGATTATGCGTGAGTGATTTGCTCATCAAAAAATATGTCGATGGTTCCGAAGGCGATCTGACGAAAATGAGATCGGTTCTGGTGGGCGAGAAGAATCTGGCTCAACTCGCACGGGGGCTGCAAATAGGCAATTGTCTTTTAATCGGGCGCGGTGAAGAGAATGCCGGCAGCCGCGCCAGGGATTCTTTCCTGGCCAATGCGTTCGAGGCCGTCGTGGCTGCCGTTTATCTGGATTCCGGTTACGAGAATGTGCGGGCGGTTGTGAGAAAATTAATCGAGCCCTTTCTGGAGAAAGAGACTCTACCGTCCGATTATTTCGATTATAAAACCCTGCTGCAGGAGTTTTGCCAGAGAAAATTCAAAACAATTCCAATGTATTTGCTTGCCGATACATCCGGTCCGGAGCATGCCAAGGTTTTTGAGGTAAAAGTGGTAATTGTCGACAAACTGACGGCAATCGGTACAGGGACGAGCAAAAAGGAAGCGGAAAAACAAGCCGCGCAAAAGGCCTGGAAAATACTGCAGGATGACGAAAGCCAGTTATAGAAAACCGAACGATAACTATCCGTTGATTATTCCCGTTTTTATCATGAACAGCGGTTGTCCGCATCGCTGCGTCTTCTGCAATCAGAAGATCAGCGCCGGGAATTTCCCGGAGAAAATAACCCAGGAGTATTTTGACAGGACCGTTACCTCTTATCTGGAGTGGAACAAAGACAAGACCAGACGAGTGGAAATCGCCTTTTACGGCGGAAGCTTTACCGGAATCGATTCGGGTGATCAGGAAGCACTGTTGGCGATGGCTGATGCGTTTATCCAACGAGGTCTGGTTCATTCCATCCGAATTTCAACCAGGCCGGATTATATTTTTGAAAAACAATTGTCCATGTTGAAAAAATATAACGTTGCCACCGTAGAGATCGGTGCGGAATCTTTTGTTGATGATGTGTTGCGCTATGCCGGAAGAGGCCACTGCGCGGCAGATACGGAAAAGGCCGTTATGATGTTGAAAAAATACGGATTCAAAACCGGGCTTCATCTCATGGCCGGTCTGCCGGGTGACACGGCTGAAGGCTTTGATTATTCTCTGGACAGAACCATCGAACTTTCTCCCGACACCGCAAGGATACATCCCGTTCTTGTCTTTGCAGGAACCGCCCTGGCTGAGGAATTCCGAAAGGGCGCGTACCGGCCTCTGGACATTGCCTCTGCCGTGGAGTTATGCCGCAGAGCCTGGGAAAAACTAGCCGCTGCCGGTATCCGCATCATTAGAATGGGCGTGCAGACCACACCCGAGATGGAAAAACAAGGAACGGTTCTGGCCGGACCGGTGCATCCGGCCTTCGGAAGTCTGGTGCGGTCCTCTGTATTTTATCACAGCACCGTTAATGTTCTGAAAAAGATTTCCGGGGATGTCCAGGAAATACGTTTTTATTTATCGGAGCGGGATCTGTCCATTTTTCGAGGATTAAACAATATCAATACGGAGGCGATAAAAAAGCTTTACCCGCGTGCGAAATTAATTATAGAATCACAGTCCGACCGGCCGCGGGGTGAACTCTCCGTTGCCGTAAATTCGGGACCGTTGTTGCATTGGACGATTCCGGGATTTCATCAATTGGTGAGAGGGCAATAAAGATCATGTTTAAATCGGGATTCATCGGCATCATCGGACGTCCGAATGCGGGCAAATCAACGCTTTTCAACGCCATTATCGGTGATAAAATATCCATTATGACCCATAAGCCGCAGACAACGAGAAATAAAATAACCGGGATAAAAAATTATCCGGATGCCCAGTTGATTTTTCTCGATACGCCCGGAATGCATAAACCGAAAACACCGCTGAACCGTGCCATGGTGCGGACGACCAGAGAGGCAATCGGCAGCGTTGATGTCCTCTTGATGATGATTGAAGCCCAGACCGATGTCCAGCCCCATGATCTTTTCCTGATAGAATCCTTGAACGAGACCAAAGCGCCGGTGCTACTGGTAATCAATAAAATCGATTTGATTGAAAAAAAGTTTCTGCTGCCGCTAATGGATAAGTTTCGAAGGATTTACGATTTCCGGGAAATAGTCCCGATATCCGCATTGCACGGCAACGGCGTTGAAGAATTGCTGACGATTGTCAAGGAGATGCTTCCGGAGGGACCGAAATATTATCCGGACGATATTGTGACGGATGCGACCGAGCGATTTATTGCTTCAGAATTTATCCGGGAAAAAATTACGCTTCATACCAAACAGGAGCTTCCTTATTCCGCAGCCGTGGAAATTGATTTGTTCAAGGAGGATGAAGCGAAGAATCTTATCCGGATCACTGCGACGATCAATGTGGAAAAGGATTCGCAGAAAGCGATCATGATCGGAAAAAAAGGCGCCATGCTGAAGAAAATCGGCACCCAGGCGAGACTGGATATGGAAAATCTCTTCGGTGCCAAAGTGTATCTGGAGTTGTTTGTCAGGGTAAGAAAAGAATGGACCGCTTCGGAAAGAATGCTTGAGGAATTCGGTTTACTGAAACATTAGAGGCTGTATGAAAATCAAACCGGTCATCGCGATTGTCGGACGTCCCAATGTCGGCAAATCCACCCTGTTCAACAGAATAGCCGGAAAACAAAAGGCCATCGTGATCGACGAGCCGGGGGCGACACGCGACCGTAATTACATGGATTGTGCATATCACGACAGGGCCTTTACGCTGATTGATACCGGAGGATTTGAACCGGCCTCCGAAGAAAAAATTCTTGTCCAGATGCGCGAGCAGAGCAATCTGGCCATTGAAGAGGCAGACGTCATCATTTTTATGATGGATGGAAAAGAAGGTCTTACGACGTCTGATATGGAAATCGCCCGGCAGTTGCGAGGGAAGGGGAAAAAGGTTTTTTATGTCGCCAACAAAGTTGACGGGGAACGTTACAAGGAAATGCTCTCCGATTTCTACCGTCTGGGAATCGATGAGGTTTATCCTGTTTCAGCGCAGCACAACCTCGGTGTGGACGAACTGATGAATGCGATGGTGTCTGATTTTCCTGAATCGTCCGAAGAAAAAAGTAAAAATGACGACCAGATTAAGGTTGCCATTGTTGGCAAGCCCAATGTGGGGAAATCATCGCTGGTGAACAAAATACTGGGCAAGGAAAGAACCATTGCCAACCCGATTGCCGGAACCACACGCGATGCCATCGATTCAACCGTCAAGATTCACGGGAAAAAATACCTGATCATCGATACAGCAGGCATTCGCCGAAAGAGTAAAATCAGTCAGACACTGGAAAAATACAGTGTGGTTCAGGCGCTCAAATCCATCAATCGGTGCGACATCGTGCTTGTGCTGATCGACGCCGAAGAAGGCATTACCGAACAGGACACAAAAATTACGGGGCTGGCCTACGAACGCGGGAAAGCCTGCCTGATCGTCGTCAATAAATGGGATAAAATAAAGAAGGATAATGCAACCGTTGGAAAATACGTCGAAGAAATCAAGGATAAACTCAAATTCCTGGATTTTGCACCGATTATTTTTATTTCGGCGGTAACCGGACAGCGTGCGCCGAAGATTTTCGATCTGATTGATAAGGTGTATGCCCAATATACGCAAAGAATCGGCACATCGCCTTTAAATAATCTGGTCGAGCAGGCCGTTCGAAAAAATCCTCTCCCGCGCTATCAGAACAGGCTGATGCAAATTTATTACGCAACCCAGACCGATATTAAGCCGCCCACGTTTGTCTTCTTTGTCAGTAACAGCAAAGGAATCCATTTCTCCTACGAGCGCTATCTGATGAACCAGATTCGTGAAAAATTCGAATTTGACAGCGTGCCGCTGAAGCTTATTTTCCGAAAAAAAAGTTAGAGGGATTCCGGATTTCGCGCTTAATGATATTATTTTAAGCAAATGATCATCGGCGGCATTTAAAATTCTCCTGCACCTTGAACGGTTTTTTGCGCATATGGTTGCGAAGGGCTTCCCGGCGTTAGAAAGAATGAATTCAACGTGGTCTTTCCAGAGGCAAGTGAAATATTTTTGACAATCATCAATACGCTTTAGATTTTTTATCCGAATTGTGATATGAAATGTTCGTAAAATTCATTATGGAGTTGCATAAAAACGATTTGATTATTGGTCATTCAAAAATTATTTTCTAAGAGGGAATCGTTATGAAAACATGTCTTCATTGCGGAAAGCAACTGCGGGATGAAACGACGAAATGTTTTTTCTGTGGCCAAATGGCGGATGAATTGCCGCAACAGAAAAAAGGTTTTGAGATGTCGAAAAAGAACAGGGATATCGCTCTATTAATTATCGTCCTAATTATCTGTCTCGTTATTTATATATTAAAAAAATAATTATTTAAGAATGTTGTATTAGAACGATTTGCGATTTACCATAAAATCCCATTCTCCTGTTTTGCTTTTTTCAAGAAACGTTTTCTAAGAACAAAATGAAAAGCATTTCGGCCGGCATTCATTTACGCGCAACCGCATTGTGCCTGTCAGGATGTGTCGGCCTTATCGGTTAATGTTTGCAGGCAAACTACTTTTGACAATACGCTGACCGGCGATCAAATATGTATTGTCGTTTGACTGCCGCAGACATCGTTCAGAAAAATCACCGGCATGGAGTCATTATAATGGTTGTGAAAACGATACGAAAGTTCATGACGAAGGATGGCGTTCGCCTGGACATATCAGGCGCCGTACCGGAGAATGCCAGAACCTGCCTGATCGTATGGCCCTGCATGGGCGGTGCAGTGCAGATGTATCGCGTACCGGTGGAAAAATTTACAGATCAGGGATGCGCCTGTATTCTTTATAATCCGCGCGGCCACGGTCGTTCCGAAGGAGAACTGGAAATTCAAACAGCTTTAAATGACCTGGATGAGATTCTTCAGGAGAATGTTCCTTCCGCAATTCCGCTGGTGATCGTCGGCCACAGTGCCGGAGCGAACGCCAGTCTGCAATTCGGAGTCCGCTGTCTTCCGCCGAAGCAATTCGTGCTGATTGCGCCGGTTTTGGATTCACGTGAATCCCTGTTTTACATGTATCAAAGAAAAACCATTGATGAATTCGTCAGTATTCTTTGCGCCTATGTACAGGATGACACTCTGGTAAGGAAAGTGCTTGTCGATGATAAATGGCTGGATGCCGATTTATGGAAAGCCCGTCATTACACACATCTGTTGGATCATGTTCATGCGCGTATGCGCATAGGCACGTTCCTGGAAAGACTCTTTATCCCCGGACACAATGCCTTTGCTCAACTGGAAAGGTTTTCCGCGCAGACGCGCATCTTTATGGCCGGGGAGGACACCTGGTATCCGGCCGCGACGACCCGTCGTTTAGCGGACAAGTACGGTATCCCTGTTGAAACACTGCCGGAAGCGCAAAACCATTTTTTTACCGGTGCCTGGGACAGTATGTGGACAAAAATTCTTAATCTGATCCTTTTACCCGGGTAGTTTTCTTTCTTTTCAGCGATGTTTCCCTGATACAAATCATAAGGGGCATCAAACAAGCCGGCGTCCTGCAAACGATTTTAAGCGCAACCGCTCACTTGATTCGTCAACGTTTGTGGTCATTTCTATGAATGTCGTTCCTTCAGGAAACAGTCTGCGCGAAGGATTACTCTTGTAGTTTTTTGATAAATTTGTCATATAACCCTCAACTTAGGGAGGGTATATTTATTGATTTATTTCCACAACATCAGTCTTTCGTTTCTGGATAAAAAACTGTTCGACAAGATGAACTGGACCATCCACCCCAAAAGCCGCATTGGACTGGTCGGTGAAAACGGAACCGGTAAAACAACACTGTTTAGAATGATCATGGATGACGTGCGCCCTGACGACGGCACGCTGGATATTCCCGGAAAAAAACAGAAGATATTCGGCTATCTGCCGCAGGACCTGGTGGAACTGGAATCGATTCCTCTGATTGATTATCTCAAGCAAAAAAGCGGCATGGCCGACCTGGAAACGTCCATCAAAGATCTGGAGCAGAAGTTATCCAAAATCAAGCATGACACAGCCGAATATCGCGAGCTTTCGCAAAAATATTCCGATGCGACAGCATTATTCCATGCCAGGGACGGTTACGCTTTTGAATCCAGAGCCAAGCAGATGCTCAAGGGGTTCGGCTTTAAAGAAAGTGATTTTAAACAAAATTGCGATTCGTTTTCCGGTGGCTGGAAGATGCGCATTTTGTTGACATCGATTCTTCTGGCAAAACCGGATATCATGCTGTTGGACGAACCGACGAACCATCTGGATACGGAAAGCATGGAGTGGTTGGAATCGTATCTCAAGGATTTCCGGGGGACCATGATTGTCATTTCTCACGATCATTTCTTTTTGGATAAAGTCACGACGCAGATCGCGGAGTTGTCCTCCTGCGCTATTCACCTTTACAAGGGGAATTACACGCACTATCTGACGGAAAAAGAAAAGCGGCAGGACGCTTTGAAAAAGGAAATGGAACTGCAAAAATCGCAAATCAAAAAAATAGAAGAGTTTGTGGAGCGGTTCCGCTACAAGGCGTCAAAAGCGGCCCAGGTGCAAAGCCGGATTAAAATGCTGGAAAAGTTTTCGGAGGTAACCCCGGAGGGAAAAACAAAGAATGTGGCCATGAAATTCCCTGAAGGGAAGAAAAGCGCCAAAGAAGTCGTCACGGTAACCGGCCTGGGACACCGCTACGGCGATTTGACGGTGTTTGGCGATTTGAACTTTGCGCTATTCCGCGGCGATAAAGTGGCCTTTGTCGGCATGAACGGCTCAGGAAAATCAACCTTATCCAGATTACTTGGCAAAATGGAGAACCCTTCCAGCGGCGTGGTTAAATACGGCGACGGTGTGAACATGGCTTTTTATTCTCAGGAAAGTTCCCAGAACCTGAATTACGAAAAAACCATTCTGGAAGAAATCAATGCCGTTCCGACCGATGCGTCGGACCAGGAAAAACGCAATCTGCTGGGCACTTTTTTATTTTCCGGAGATGATATCTTCAAACCGGTATCCGTGCTTTCCGGCGGGGAAAAGTCAAGACTTGCCCTTCTAAAAATCATGTTGTTGGATACCAATTTCCTGATTCTTGACGAACCGACCAACCATCTGGATATCAAAACAAAGGACATTTTTCAAAACGCTCTGATCCATTACCGCGGGACCGTGGCGATCGTGTCGCATGACCGGTATTTCCTGGATCATCTGGTCAATAAGGTGTTTGAACTGAAGGACGGAGCAATCCATTACTACAACGGCAATTATTCTTATTTTATCGAGCAGCGCAGCCGGCCGGCGGATGCCGCAGGCGATGAGAAGCCTGCGCAAGGCGTGATCAGAAATCAGATCGTAAACGCCAAAGAGAAAAAACGTCTGGAAGCGGAAGAAAGAAACAAAACGTATAAGATCAGAGCGGCGCTCAAAAAGGAACTGTCCGATGTGGAGAAAAAAATATCCGGACTGGAAGACCGGAAAACCAGACAGGAAACGGCATTATGTGATCCGCAAACTAAGAAAGATGCCCGGACAATAAAATCGATCAACCTGGAATTAAAAGATATCAATCGCGACCTGGAACAATCCTATACGATCTGGACGGATTTGCATATGAAGCTGGAACAAATATCCGCGAACGCTGAGCCTTTTTCCTCTTAACCGCCGTCAAGAGATGCTTTCTCCATATTCTGATACCAGGACGCCGGATCGGTCAGAAATTCCTCTGTGTCACGTAACGAAAGAAAGTGCTGTCTTTCGATGCTGGCGAGCAGATTGAAAAAAGCTTTTTCTTTGGGATCATCGCTTCCCTGCTCCAGTTTGGTGTAGAGAGCCATGCCTCTGGCCTCAAAGTCAATAGCAGTCCGTATGGCTTTCAGGTCATCTTCGTTGCCTTTGATACGCGCCCCTTTTTTCTCCGACATCGCTTTGATAATATTACCGGCAACAGATTTTTTGACTTTCAGAGGGATGGTCGCCGGCCATTTTTCCTTCGCCTCCCATTTTTCGAAGAGTTTTTTCAGCATATCATAGTGTTCTTTTTCTTCGTCGGCAATCTGTTTAAACATGTTTTTCCCGGCCAGATTTTTTGTTCGACGGGCGTTAGCCAGATAAAAATCTCTTTCATGTAACTCATTGTCCAGGGCGAATTTTAAAGCGCTGATTCTCTTATTCATCTTGATACCTCCTCGAGCGGATGTCCAAGTAAACAGTCCCTCCACGACATATTATATGAGATATTGCGCATGAGGGCAATAGGTTTGTTTTTTAAAGGTCGGGTACTCGGGATCTAGTCCTCTTTCACGTCAAGCATATATTCGGCGATGTTGTTGCAAAGATCAGAAATGCGTTCGAGGTGCAAAAGCAGTTCAACAAAAATGGGCCCGGCTTCCGGATCGCAAAGGCGTTTGTGGAATCTCTCCAAATGATTGTCCCGGGCTTCTTTGACTTTGATATCCACCTGTTCCTCACGGGCAATGACGTCCATGATGGTTTTATCCAGCGGCTTATCGATAACGGAAAAAGCGTCGTTAAAATTATCACTGACCAGGTCGATGATTTCATGAAGTTCGACTTCTCCGCAGTCGCTGAATTTGATATTTTTACCGGTTTTTTGAGCGGTAAGCTTGCTGATGCATAAAACGTGATTGCCGATACTTTCAATATCACTGGTCATGGCGGTATATGCAAAAACGTTTTTAGAATAATATTCAGAAAGATCCTGTACGGATAATTTCCAGAGATAACCGACGATTTGTTCCCGGATATTCTTCACCACCATGGCGATATAAAAAAGGGATTTATCGTCCGACGGACTGTAATCGTTAATCATTCTCATGCTCTTTAAATACATGTCGCGAACCATGTTGGTTTGACGCTTCAGTTCTTTGTGGACGTTATCCAGTGCTTTCTGCGGATTGGTAATGTCCTGAACGTCGAGATATTCCGGCCAGACAGGGAGAATGTCGTCCTTGCCGGGGAAGAACCGGGTCATCATGGCGGCAAACGGGGACAGCAGAAAAATGAAAATCACGACAATAAACAAGTTTAACAGAAAATGGGCAAGGGCGATCTGCTGCGCGACGCTTGACGAAATATGTTGCAGGATCCAGACAAAAGAGGGCATTGCCATGAAACACAATCCGATCCCGGTTGATTTAAAAATCAAGTGAGAAAAAGCCGTTCGTTTTCCGCTGCGCGTAGCGACCGTTCCGGCCAGCAGGGCGGTTATCGTAGTTCCGATGTTGGCTCCCATGACCACAGCCACGGCATTTTCCAGCGAGACAATATCCTGCTGAGCCAAAAGAACCATGATACTGATCGGGATGGCCGATGCCTGGACAATGCCGGTGACGGCAATTCCCATACCGATGCCGATAAGCGGATTCTGTGTTTTCGTAAACAGCTCAATGAGCAGAGGGGATTGCTTGAGCGGTTCCACGGCCTTGTTGACCAGATCCAGACCAAAGAACATCAGACCGAAATAAAAGATGATCTCTCCGATCGTCTCCCATTTATTCCTGCCGATCAGCCACAATAATCCGCCCAAGGAAATGATCAGCGGCGATATATCCGTGAAGCGCCAGATGACCAGTTGGACGGTCAATGTTGTGCCGATATCCGCGCCCAAAATAATGGCCAGAGAATTGGAGAAGCTGATTAACCCGGCGCTGACCAGTCCGATGGTCAGGACAGTCGATGCGGAGGAGCTTTGAAAAGCAATTGTTGAAACGATGCCCGTCAGCAATCCGGAAATCGGCCTGCCAACGGCATATTTTATGAATTTTTTAATACGGACATCGATCAATTTCCTTATGGAGGAGGAAAGATTGACCATGCCGATCAGAAATAAGATGACGCCACTGACGATGATAAAAATGTCTTTTATTGCCAAATTTTACTCCTGGTTGAATTTAAATTTCCGTTTGGCGCCGGGTTGTCATTTTTTTTCATATATCCGTCAAACGATTTGAACAGTTTCTCTTTTGCACAGCATCGTTAACAAAATGAAAAGATCGTGTTGCATCTTTTGCGTTTTTGACAAGATCGTTTTCTTGAATAACGTTATTGTGTTGATGAATGCATATTGACAAATTTATCTTAAAAAGACAAGGGCAATGATGAGTCCATAAGATTGTTCAGAAAGAACGGAGCATGATTTTTATTCGGATCGGCTGTGATGCGTTATCATTCTGATGCGACGCGATGCTTCCTGATGAAGAAAATCTGTTTTATGCGGGATTGTACTGTTGACTGAAAATTGGATGGCGTGCCGCTGCCAGATTGACGATGCGGCTTCCCATTTGTCCGTAGGAGTAACCGATTTCTGCTGCAGCATGGGTCATCGACGTTTGCGGATTGATATCGGGATTCGGGTTGACATCAATAACGTAAAATATTCCGTTTAAATAACGGACGTCAATGCGTCCGTAATCGCGACACCCTGTGGCCCGGTAGGTGGCAATCACCACATTTTCGAGTTGGGCCCTCGCCGACGTTTCCAGCTCCGCCGGTACGCGCATATCGATGCTTTCATAAAGACGCGACCCGGCAACGTATTTGGCCTCATAGGAAAAAAGACGGTCCCGCAGATCCGTCAGCTCGCTGTAATCCATTTCCACGGCGGGTAACATGGAAATGTGTCCATTCCCCCAGACGGCATTAAGAAATTCGCGGCCGTTAATAAATTGTTCAACAATAGCCGGTTGTTGATATTTATCCAGAATAAACGCCACACGGTTTTCCAGCTCTTTCGGAGTTGTGACGACCGATTCCGGAGAGATCCCGATGCTGCAATGTTCATTAGCCGCTTTGACAATGGACGGAAAAATATTCCATTCCCCGACATCGGTGTTATCAAAAACCGCCCATGGCGGCGTCGGAATATTGGCGTCGTCCAGGACTCGCTTGATTTCCGGCTTGTCATGCGCCAGTGCCAGCACGTCGCGGGAGGAACCGGTGAAGACAAAGCCCATACGTTCCATGACCGCGGCAACATCGGGCTCACTGTGCGGCACGCCGGGAAGTTCCTCGCACCAGTTGAACACGACATAATCCCGCGGATTGAAGTTATGGAGCTGTTGGGCCAGACGATCATCCCGGACCGTGACGATTTCGAGGGGATGTCCCAGATCCTTCAGGGCATTGCCGAGTGTTGCCACGTCCTGTTCGGTTTCAAGAGTTTCTTCAGATGTCCATTCGGGATTCATGTTGTGCAGCAGAAGAACCGGTATGTCGTAACAGAGTTTGTTCATAACACGCCTGTCTGAACGTCCGGCTAAACGACTTTTGCCTGTTGATGCCATTTTACCGGGCGAAATCGTTTTTGTGATGCAAAATGTTTACGACCGTTTTTACTATAACAGATTTTATCCAAACAGTTCAAGGAAAAATGAATCTTATCCGTTCAGATATTTTAAACGGTGGTGAAATATGCTTAAGGGATTGACAGCCGGCTTTTATTTGCATATAGTAATTATACAACGGATTTGAAAAAGCATTTAACCTTATTTTTATCCAAACATAATAACGAAGCAATGAACTTCAGGGAGATGGATCATCATGGCAGATCGCACGATATACATTACAAAATTCGATATGGATCGTTTACTGGAATTAATTGACGGCGTGCGGTCAACGCCCAGGCACAACAAAGCCAATATCGACCTCTTGGAAAAGGAATTATACAACGGTACAGTGGTTGATTCTGAGGATGTGCCGGCGGATGTGATCACGATGAATTCTCGGGTCAGCGTTACGGACATTGAATCCGGAGAACAAATGACCTATACCCTTGTTTTTCCATCCGAAGCCAATATTGCGGAAAACAAACTGTCCATTCTGGTTCCGCTGGGAATGGCTCTCATAGGGTATCGTAAAGGGGATATCATCGAATGGCCTGTGCCGTCCGGCGTCAGGAAAATAAAGGTCAATGATGTTATTTATCAGCCGGAGGCTGCGGGGAATTATAATTTATAAACAGAGAACCTTCTTGCCCCGGGGCAAAGGGTGATTCTTTTCTCGAGAAAACTACGCACCATACTGCTCTTTGATCCAATTCAGGTAAGCACCGGTTTTGATGTTTTCAACCCATTTCTTTTGGTCGAGGTACCAGTTAACGGTTTTTTGCAGACCGGAGGAAAACGATTCTTTCGGCGCCCAGTTCAGTTCCTTTTGCAGCTTAGAAAAATCAATGGCATAACGGCGGTCGTGTCCGGGGCGATCCTTCACAAAGGTAATCAACCGGCGCCTCGGGCTATTGTCGGACGCCGGTTGTATGTCATCCAGAATATCGCAGATCAACTGCACAATGGCAATATTTTCCATTTCCGCCTTGCCGCCGACATTGTACGTTTCACCATGCCGGCCGGCTGTCATGATGGTCCAGATGGCCTCACAGTGGTCCTCGACATAAAGCCAGTCGCGGACATTTTTACCGTCACCGTAAACGGGAAGCGGTTTGCCTTCCAGGGCGTTGAGAACGATCAGGGGGATGAGCTTTTCCGGAAACTGATAGGGACCGTAATTATTGGAACAGTTGGAAATGGTCACGGGCAATCCGAACGTCTTATAGTAAGCCCGCACCAGATGATCGGAAGCGGCTTTGGATGCGGAATAGGGGCTGTTCGGACGATAAGGCGTGTCTTCACGGAAAAGGCCGTCCGCTCCAAGACTGCCGTAGACCTCGTCGGTACTGACGTGGTGAAAAATCTTGAACCGGTCGCCGCGCGCTTTGGCGCACTCCAGAAGATTGAAGGTTCCGACGATGTTGGTCTGAATGAAATCTCCGGGCGTTTTGATGGAACGATCCACATGCGATTCGGCTGCAAAGTGGCAAACGCCGTCAATATCGTATCGGGAAAAGATTTCTTCCAGACGGGCCCTGTCGCATATATCCGCTTTTTGAAAAATGTATCGTGATGCACCGTTTGCGGCAATCTCTGCAAGATTCTCAGGATTCCCCGCGTAAGTTAATTTGTCGACATTGATAATTCTTCCTGAATGATGAATCCGGTCGATTAAATACCGGATGAAATTGCTGCCGATAAAACCGCAGCCTCCCGTAACCAGTAAGTTATGCAATGTGACAGGGGGATGGATGTTTTTTGTCATTCGGATTTACTCTTGTTGGGACTGATCAATTTTTTTATTTCAGGAAGCCCTGAATAATTCTGTTGATGGCTTGATCGTAAGTCAGTCCCAGGCTCATGAGTTTCGTCAACTGGTCATTGGCAATTTTGCCGATGGAGGCCTCATGCGTCAGTTCCGCGTCCGGATGCAGGGCCTTCAGTGCGGGCATGGTTTCGTTGGTGCCGTTGTCCATGATAATAGCATCGCATTCGATGTGTCCGAAGCATTTGTTCCTGGCTTCCATGTTCGCGTGAAAGATTTGCTTGGAATTGCCTTTCATCACCGAGCGGGAAATCACATTGGCCCTGCTGCCGAAGCCTTTCAGTATGATGTTATTGGTGGATACAGCCGATTGTTCGCCTTCCGTCAGGACGCGTTCCATAATCAGTAACAGACTGTCCGGACCGAGTTCCGCTTCATTAAGACGGTTGGCTTCATCCACACCGCTTATCTGCGTCAGCTCCATTTCCGCTGTTGCTCCCTCATCCAGAAAGACTTTTGTTGTTGGATTAAGCGATCGCCTTCCTTTTCCCTCTCCCATGGCGAAATGTTTTTCCACATAGGTGACTTTTGCCTTCTTTCCTACATGAAAATCATGGATGCCCGCATGGCCTTCGGCTTCGGACGAACCGCAGTGAATGCCGCAACCGGCCACGATCGTTACCTCTGCTCCTTCGCCGATGATGAATGAATTATAAACAACATCATAAAGTCCGGCCTGGCTCAAAATGACCGGGATATGAACGGATTCGTTTTTGGTCCCCGGTTTAATGGTCACAATAATACCCGTTCCGTCGGCGTTGGTTTCAATATTAATATTGGCCGAGACTTCGCGATGCAGCAGTTTACCGTTTTTCCTGATATTGTAGGCGCCTTTAGGCAGGCTTTCCAGATCGGCAACGGTCTTCAGCAGTTTTTTATCTAAAGCATTCAGCATTTTCAAATCCCTCTAATTTGTTGTGGTATGCGCAAATACTCATGTCATTCAGCAACGGCAGCGCATCTTTCAGATTGCCGGTATAGGCGATGCGTCCCTGATTTAAAATGATGATCACGTCTGCGACATCCAGAAAAGCCTTGTTGTGGCTGACAACGATCGTTGTTGTTTTAGGCGTCAGTTCTTTTTTGAGAAGACTGACCATGGGACCGATGGTCCATAAATCAATGCCCGTATCCGGTTCGTCATAAATAGCCAGCTTCGGATTGGTGGCAATCGTGGTGGCCAGCTCGATTTTCTTGATTTCGCCGCCCGAAAGTTTTGAATCGACTTCTTTATCGAGAAAAGAAAGCGGACAAATGCCCACCCGGGATACAATTTCCAGAAACTTTTTCTCCTCATCCGTTCCCGTGGCGATCGACAGCAAATCACGGAACGAAATGCCTTTAAAACGGGCCGGCTGTTGAAAACTATATGCGATGCCCAGTTTGGCTCTGTCCGTAATCGAAAGACCGGAGATATCCTGGCCGTTAAAAACAATGGAGCCTTGTGTGATCGGATTAATGCCCATGATCAGTTTGGCCAGCGTTGTCTTTCCGCTGCCGTTGGGGCCCGTAATGGCGTAAAATTTTCCGTCTTCAAAGGTAAAATCCAGGCCGTCAATGATATTGCGTGGGGCACTGTTTTCACCATCGCCGCCGGGAGCGGTAAAAAAAACCTTATTTAATGTTAACATTCGTTGAACCCGCCCTTATCTTAAAATATTAAAAAATATATGAACACCATCAACTGTTGAAAATATCACAATTTTCGGTGGCACTATAGACACAATTTCGTCTAAAAAGCAACGCTGAAAAATGATACATCCCTGCCGGTATTTTTCAGGAGTGGAATTGAAGAAACATGGGTGATGGGCCAAATAAAATCAGGCGGCAGATGTTTTGAAAACAAATGCCGCCTGATTTTTCTTTCGAGGCACAACGACAAAAAGCATTTTCCTTTTTCAGGGGAAAATTATTGCACCGTTATGCCCCCTTCGTCAAAAAAAGTTTAAATGAAATTTTCTTTATTTCTTCTTTGCTGCTTTCTTTGCCACTTTTTTCTTGGGAGCTGCTTTCTTTACAGCTTTCTTTGCCACTTTTTTCTTGGGAGCCGCTTTCTTTGCCGCTTTCTTTGCTACTTTTTTCTTCGGTGCTGCTTTCTTTGCTGTTGCCATTAGGTGAAGCCTCCTTTATAAAAATTTGATTTCAACTGCTGTAAAAAACTTTACTTGCTTCGTTGCGAAGAATTTTACTTCATTTTTTTTCTTACGTCAACAAAAACTATAAAAAATAATGAATTATTTTACAAGCATCCCGCAAGCGAAAAGATCGCAGGAGAAATGCCGGGGAATGAAAAACGAAAAATGGCGATGTTTTCATGAAGAGCGATACGCTGCAGGCCACGTCATCACTGGGATTCCCGATGATGAAGAAAATAAAATATAGTTTAGTGCAATCGCCGCATACAGGCATTCCACGTGGAAACTCTTTTTTTTAAAAAAATATTTCTGAGGACTGAAAAAAATAAAATGAGAAAAATATTCAAATCGACAAAAAAAATTATGGTGAAAACGAAAAGTATGGAGGAGAAAAATTATAAATAGGTTCTCGCTCCGACATATTGTCTGGTGAAGTAATCGGACGAAAGGTGGTCAATGCGAATTTCATTGCCCTGCGATGAGGCATGAATGAACTGGTTGTCGCCGACATATATGCCGACATGCGAAACATGATGATTCCCCCGATCGGCAAAAAAGACCAGATCTCCCTTCTGCAGTTCGTTTTTCTCAATGGCATTTCCGACCGCATACTGTTTTCTGGAGTTGCGGGGCAGATTCAGGCCGTTGAGCTGATACACCGTCATGGTCAAGCCGCTGCAATCGAATCCGTCATCGGGAGAGGCCCCGCCCCAGAGATAGGGAACACCGAGAAAATCCCGGGCTGTTGTGACAATGGATTCCCTGAGATAGTCGGTTCCGTATTGTTTTTGTCGGGCTACGGAATAATCTTCGGGACGGACAATGTAAAATTCCTCAATGACCTTTGCGTCGATCAGTTCCAGGGCTCTCTTTTTAGCCAGGTCCTTGGTGCTGAAATTACCGAAGCGCACTTTGAAGAATTTGTCATCGGCAAGAAAATAGGTTGCATCGAGCCCGTGATTGATTTTCAGCCGTTCCGTCAAGCGAACTGCATTTTCAACATTTCGAAAAGCGCCCGCCTGTATCGTATAGCCCATCAGATTTAAAGCAGGTTTGTATCTGGGCGCCGACGCAACTCTCCGGTGATGCGCCTTGCCCGAGCAGGCCAGCATCAGGGTAAAAAGTAAAAACAAGCAAATGATCAGCCGGTATTTTTTCATGATTCTATATTCCATCTGTTACGCACATAATTTATTGCCTGTTCGACGGACTGGATTCGTCCTTCCAGCTGTTCTTCCTCCACCGCAAGAAGAATATCTTTGATGATTTTCCCCGGAGTAAACCCCATGGCGATCAAATCGTTTCCGGTTAATAAACGAGGAGGATGCAGATCGTCAAGCGCTAGAATCTGCAACTGTTCGCGGCAGAACTCATAATTGTCCAGCATTCCGTGACTGGCCAGACAATCGAGACGATGCAGTTCCAGATGAAGATCGAAATCGGGCATGCGCAGAAATCTTTTAAGACGTCCGGGCCGCATTTTCCGGACATTCATGAATACCATATGCTGACGAATCAGATTGACGACGGTTTCTCTCTGCATGCGGGAAAATTTTAATCGTTGCATGATGGTGTCGGCAATAATTTCTCCCTGCTGCACATGGCCGTAGAAGTGCACGCCCTTTTCGTCTTCGCTGCGGGTGAGCGCTTTACCGACATCGTGTAAGAGCGTTCCCCACGCCAGGCAGATATTTTTTTCCCGCTCTCCGTCTGCGGGCAGCAACTCAAGCATTTTTAACGTGTGCTGCCAGACATCGCCCTCGGGATGAAACCGCGGCGGTTGTTCCACGCCTTTGAGACGGCAGATCTCCGGTAAAATGTTTTGCAGGATATCCGTTTGCATCATCAGTTCAAATCCCCGGCGGGCGCCGCCGCGGGTCAGAATCTTGTTGAGCTCTTCCCGGATGCGTTCAACACTGATGTGTCGGATATTCGAAGCTTCGCGTTTGACGGCATCCTGTGTCGCCGGTTCCAGGTCGAAATGAAGGTTGGCTGCAAACCGCACCGCCCGGAGCAACCTCAGATAATCCTCACGGAACCGTTTTCCCGGATTGCCGATAGTTCTGACAATTTTATTGTCGATATCAAAACGGCCGTTGACATAATCAATAATATCTCCGGTATCCGGATCCATTAAAAGGCCGTTGATCGTAAAATCGCGCCGGAAAACATCTTCCCGGGCAGTGGAATAGTGAATCCGGGAAGGGTGCCGGCCGTCTTCGTAAACATCATCGCTGCGAAACGTGGCAACCTCAAAAGGATGATTGTCGATAATGACGGCAACAACGCCGAACTTGGCGCCGATGGCTACGGTGCGGGGAAAGAGTTTCATGACCTCCTCCGGCCGCGCCGACGTTACAATATCGTAATCGCTGGAAGTCTGGTTGAGAATAAAATCGCGAACACACCCGCCGACAAAATATGCCTCGTGACCGGATTCTCTCAGCCGGTGAATAATTTCCCTGGCATGAAGGCGATGGGCATGATCAGGCAATAATTTATCCTCTGGTGATTATCTCTTACCTAATTTTATCGCACAGAATTCGCCGCACATCGTGCAGCCTTCATTTTTGGCGCTTTTGCTTTTTTCCAGAAGCGAAACGGTTTTTTCAGGATCGATGGACAAATCCACCTGTCCCTGCCAGTCGAAATTTTTCCGGCACGAAGACATCTTCCGGTCTTTTTCACGCGCCTGCTTCACGCCCTTGGCAATATCGGCAATGTGTGCGGCGATACGCGCGGCAATAACGCCGTCGCGAACATCGTTCAAAGTCGGCAGCCGCAGATGCTCCGCAGGCGTCACGTAGCACAGAAAATCGGCGCCGGCGGCGCCGGCAATCGCTCCGCCGATGGCTGACGTAATGTGATCGTAGCCGGGTGCGATATCCGTGGGCAGAGGGCCCAGCACGTAAAAAGGAGCGTTCTGACAAATATCTTTTTGCAGTCTGATGTTGGTGACGATGTCCGTCAGGGGAACATGGCCGGGTCCTTCAATCATCACCTGCACGCCAGCGGCGCGCGCGCGTGCGGCAAGCGCCCCGAGGATGATTAACTCCTGAAGTTGTGCCTGATCGGTGGCGTCGTCAATAGCTCCGGGCCTCAGACCGTCGCCGAGGCTCAACACCATATCGTAACGATGAGCAATTTCCAGCAGCCGGTCGTATTCCTCATAAAGCGGGTTTTCTTTTTTATTGCAGTCCATCCAGTTGGCCGTCATCGAACCGCCGCGGCTGACGATGCCCAGGATTCTTTTTTGTGATTTCAGCGCCGAGACGCTCAACCGGGTGACGCCGCAGTGGACCGTAATAAAATCCACGCCGTCTCTGCCGTTTTCTTCAATGACGTCAAAAATATTATCCGCTGTCATTTCCGATATGGCTTTCCTGTCCTGCAGCATTTTGACTGCCGCCTGATAAATCGGGACGGTCCCGATTGCCACCGTTGATTTTTTCATGACTTTTTTTCTGATGGCGGCCAGATTGCCGCCGGTGGATAAATCCATAACCGCATCGGCGCCCGCATCAACGGCAATCTTCAGCTTTTTCAATTCCAGATTTAAATCGGTATGGTCTTTGGAGGTGCCGATATTGGCGTTGACTTTCGTCCGCAGACCCCGGCCGATGGCCAGCGGTTTAATGGACGGATGTTTTACATTGCGGCAAAGGACAATGGTGCCTTCGGCAATTCCTTTGCGGATATATTCGGGAGCAACTTTTTCTTCTTTTGCCGCTGCCTTCATTGCTTCAGTAATGATGCCTTTACGGGCTTTTTCTAATTGTGTCATCGTATCCTCCGAAATGTGAAAGCGATTTTATATCGCCAAATATTAACTAAATTTTTCAAAAACATTGACCGATCCGTAACCGTGTCCCAAAACAACCGCCTTCCGGATAGCGTCGGCTACCGTGATTTTAGCCTGCAACACAGCGTCTGCAAGACTTTTCCTGCGGGCGAGACCGGACGCCAGCCCCGAAGCGAAGGTGCAGCCGGTGCCGTGCGTATGACAGGAACGGATTCTGGCAGAGGAAAATTCGCAGTAGCCGGATCCGCTGTACAGAATGTCGGTCACATCGGCATGTTTGCGGTCGGGCAGATGTCCGCCTTTTATGACGACATTTGCCGCGCCGGATTCGTAAATGACCGCGGCAGCGTCCTTCATGTCGGCCATGGTTTTAATTTTATTTTTCGAGAGCGTTTCCGCTTCCGGGATGTTCGGCGTAATGACCAGCGCCAGCGGGAGAAGCGTCTGCACCAGCATCTGTCGGGCTTTGCCGGTCATCAGAGTTCTGCCGCCTTTGGCAATCATCACGGGATCCACCACAACGTTTTTCAGTTTATATTTTTTAATTTTTTTAACGACCACCTGAATAATCTCTTCGGTCGGAAGCATGCCGGTCTTGATCGCGTCGACTCCGATATCGCTCAGCACGACATCCATCTGCTTTGCGACAAATGCCGGATCAACCGGATAAATTCCCGACACCCCTTTTGTGTTTTGTGCCGTAACGGCCGTGACTACAGTCAATCCCCAGCAGCCGCAGGCGCTGACAGCTTTGAGATCCGCCTGAATTCCGGCGCCGCCGCTGGAGTCGGAACCGCCGATGCATAAAACTTTGCGCAATTTCATGATTAAACCGCCTCCGGGAAACGATCCTTGTTTTGGTACTTAATAACAAGAAGCTTGCCGTTTGCAAACCGGATACACGCATCATTGTCCCTGATCCGGTTGCTGATACCGCGGGATTCCCCCATTTTCAAATTTTCATTTTCCAGAGGATACAGAAATCCGGAAAGGGTGATTCCGGTAACCTCCGGACTCAGCGATAGCAGGGATACGGTTTTCCCTGTGTCGCCGGTAAAATGCGTTTCGTTATCCGCCAGAAATATTTCGCAGAACGGGTCGATCAGCACCGTTTGAATTCCTCTTTCCCGCCCTTTAAAAAGAAGGAAAATATTGGACAGCGTATGATCCATCCTGCCTCCTAGAGCGCACCAGATATATATTTTTTCCGGTTTTACCTCCAACGCGTAATCCAGGGCCAGTTCCGTATCGGTAAAGTCTTTGTTTGCCGGATATTTTATGATTTTAATGTTTTCCGAATCATAATAAGCCAGAAGAGCGGCGTCGATCGAATCCATGTCCCCGATGATGACGTCCGGTTTGATGCCCCAGCTTTTGAGATGACGGGATCCGCCGTCGCAGCCGATGATCAGACAATCATCCCGCTTGCCGGCCTGGCTGTTAAAAAATGCGGCATCGGTCGATTCGCCGCCGCTGACTATGATTACTTTTCCGCGCACGTGATTTACCTGAATGGCGACACCCGTTTAAGGATATCCGGCTTTATAAATTAAGTCATTCGTATACTTGTAGAAAATTTATTATATTCAACTTTAAAAAGCAAATTGTTTGATCCTCTGATGTAAAATCGTTTTTGGATACCGCTTTTCAGGACCATCATGAAAAACGTCACAAATTAAGTCTTGACAAAAGCACCGTTGTTTGTTTTTTAACACCCTGTAAATATTATAGTTTAAAAAAATAAAAAATAAAATCACTTCTAAAAACAACAGGGATTATCCGATAAAGGAGCTGACATTCTATGCGAAGGGTTTCATTATTGTTACTGATTCTTACCGTGGCGTTGCTTTTTAGCGCCTGCGGTAAAGATGAACCGGAACTGTCCTGCATCTATCCGGGCCTTTACGAAATCAATCATGATATTAAATATTCAGGCCAGCTGGTGATCCTGAAACAGCGTGTTCGCTATCATGCCGACGGCACGTTTGAAGCCACGAATTTTCAGAACAACGCTGCTCTGGAGGAGATGAAGGGCAAATATAAAGTAGAAAACAAGCAGCTGATTTCTTACGATACACAACGCCGCCTGATCACTCAGGAAGGGACGTGGACACCGCCGAAAAAGGAACCCTCGGCCGTGGAACTTCGCAAGATCAAAAAGGGAAGCTACCAGTATTATTTCAAATATCCTGATGAGCAAATGCGTGAAAAATACAAGGGACTCGGCCTGGCAGAAGGCTGGAAGACGTACAAGCGCATCAGCGATTAGTTGCCGGACAACCGGACAGCCATCCGGCTGAGGACAATGAAAAAACCGTCAAACAATATTTCGGCGAATTGCGGTGCCGGCGAAAACCTCTGAGTTTAGTCTGTTTCCTTATTGATTAGATATTTGGCAATAACCGCATTCGTTGAATAATCCTGTTTTTTGCCTTTTGCAATCTGCCGCAAGACTTTCATGTCGGATTTCCAGACCAAATCGCCGGGTCCGATGAAACAGTAGCTTCCCGGGGTGTATTCGGAACTGATCGCGCCGTTTTTGTAATAATAGTATTCTTTGCTTGTCTCTGCAGGATAACTGCGTACCGTGGGCGGAATATCCGTGGGAAGAAACCAGAGTTTAATTTCACGTTCAGCATCCTGAATATTTGCGGATGCATGAATCAGATTGTCCGATCGATCTCCGATAAATTTTCCCTTTGCGTCATACAGCGGAATGATCGTTCCCAGTGAGCGGATGCAGCCGGGTCTTTGCGCTCTGGCTTCATGCGGATTGGTGTTACCGCAAATCTCCCTGATGTTTTTGATGGCGTTCGGTCCCCGGTAGATAATCGCGATGACTCTGCGCTTCGAGGGTTCATCCGGATAATGCAGGTACCCGCGAATGTATTCAAGCAAAGACGGATAGAAAAATTTTCCCTTGTGTTCGGCGTAATGTTCTTCTGCCAGCGCCAGATTGACGGCGACAACCTTCAGCGCCGCGAAACGCAGTCCGGTGTGGAACTCTGAAAATCGTGAAAGGATATACCCGGTTAGGGAATTCTTTATTGCATCCGGTTTTATCAGAACCAATGAATTTTCTCGATTTTGTTCAGGCATTTGAAACTCTCCTTATGGTTAAAGATGTTAACAATCTTCTTTGTGAGAAGACATGCTTAAAAAGCGGGCGAAGTATAAGAGAAGTCCTGCTTTGTGTCAACAGAATATATCGGGCCGAAGTTCATTGAGCTTTTGGCTGGAAATCCACGCATTCAGGGACTGTAGAGCCTGATGGACGATGAGGGCGTTTCTCTCTTTTTTCCGTAGTTTTTTTTCCACGGGTGCGTTGAACAGTCCGAAATTAATGTTCATCGGTTGAAACTGAACTGCATGTTCGGGAGATGTGATATATTGAATGAGAGCGCCCAGCGCTGTGTTGACGGGAGGCGGTTCGGCTTTTTTCCCTTCGATGATAAACGCCGCGTTCAGACCGGCCAGAAGCCCCATGGCTGCCGACTCCATATAGCCTTCCACGCCCGTGATCTGTCCGGCAAAGAAAATATTTTCATGGTTTTTGAGCTGCAGGGTAGGGCTCAGCAGGGCGGGGGAGTTGATATAGGTGTTGCGGTGAATGCTGCCGTAGCGGGCAAATTCAACCTTCTCCAGTCCGGGAATCAGGCGAAAAATCCGCCGCTGTTCCGGCCAGGTCAATTTGGTCTGGAAACCGACCAGATTAAAAAGAGTGCCGGCGGCGTTCTCTCTGCGCAATTGCACAACGGCGTAGGGTTTGTTGCCGGTATGAGGATCAATCAGGCCCACCGGTTTCATCGGACCGAATGCCAGGCTCTTTTCGCCGCGCTGAGCCAGGATTTCTATCGGAAGGCAGCTCTCGAAATGGCGGGTTTCCTCAAAATCTCTGGCGGCCACCTTTTCTCCCGCCAGCAACGCCTTGTGAAATGATTCGTATTCTTCGCGGGTCAGAGGGCAATTCAGGTAGTCGGGCGTTCCCTTGTCATAGCGCGACGCCAGGAAGACCTTGTTCATATCAATGGAATCCGCTTCGACAATGGGCGCAATGGCATCGTAAAAATAGAGCGACGCACCGCCGAGCCTCCGGGAAATATCCTGCGCCATTGCGTCGGAGGTCAGCGGGCCTGTGGCAATGATCGTTACAGTATCGTTCGGGATGGCGGTTACTTCATGCCGGTAAAGGGTGAAGGCCGCTTGTTCAGAAAGCCGGGCTTCCACCTCGCGGGCGAACAGAAGGCGGTCAACCGCCAGAGCGGATCCGGCGGGCACGGCGGTTTTATCCGCCGCTTTCATAATGACCGAGTCCAGCAGGCGCATTTCTTCCTTGAGCAAACCGGGCGCATTATCGAGAGAGTTGGACTTGAGGGAATTGCTGCAAACCAGTTCGGCGAGATTCTCCATTTTGTGGGCTTCGGAAAATTTCTGCGGTTTCATTTCATACATCTCAACCGCATGGCCGCGCCGCAGCAGCTGCCAGGCCGCCTCGCAGCCGGCCAGTCCGCCGCCGATAATTGTCACACGATGATCCATCAGGATTCTGTTTTTGTTTTAGGGATTTTTTTGATGTTCTTGCATTCGGGATAACCGGTGCAGCCGAGGAACTGGCCGTAGCGGCCGCGCTTGACGGCCATGGGTTTGCCGCACAGCTCGCAGACTTCATCCGACAGAACGACCTCCTGTTTGGCCGCCTTTCCGTCCTTGTCCAGCTTTTTGATGTTTTTGCATTCGGGATAACCGGTGCAGCCGAGGAACTGGCCATAGCGGCCGCGCTTGACCGTCATGGGTTTGCCGCACAGCTCGCAGACTTCATCGGTCGTCGGCGTTGCCTGTGCGACGATTTCGCCGTTTTCGTCTTTGGCCGCGGTCATCGTGTTTTTGCATTCGGGATAACCGGAGCAGGCGAGGAACTGACCGAAACGCCCCTCTTTGACAATCATATTTTTGCCGCACTTGTTGCATTTGATATCTGTCGTTCTGGTTTCCACGTGTTTGACCTTTCCGTTTTCGTCATGAGTAAAATTCATGGTGTTTTTGCATTTGGGATAATTGGAACAGCACAGAAACTTCCCGTTTTTCCCCCAGCGAATCACCATGGGGGACTGGCATTTCTCGCAGACCAGATCGGTTGGCGTTTCTTCCTGCTTGATGTTTTTCATTTCCGCCTTGGCTTTTTTCAGCTCGTCGGCAAAAAGCGCGTAAAATTCCTTGAGCGTCTGCACACGCTTGCGTTCGCCCGTTTCAATGGCGTCCAGTTTGTTTTCCATATCCGCGGTGAAAGCGATTTCCAGAATGGTCGGAAAACTTTTTACCAGAAGATGCGTCACCATCATTCCCAGTTCCGACGGATAAAACTTGCCTTTTTCCAGCTTCACGTATTCGCGTTCCTGTATTGTGGAAAGAATCGCGGCATAGGTGCTGGGGCGTCCAATGCCTTTTTCCTCCAGTTCGCGCACCAGCGACGCTTCGGAAAAACGCGGCGGCGGTTGTGTGAATTTCTGTTCCGTATTCAGATGGAGAAGTTTCAACTTTTCTTTTTCGCTGACTTCCGGCAAAAACTTGTCCGTTCCGTTGCCATTTCCGTTGCCGTTTTCATCCTTGTCATCCTTGCCTTCCGTATAGACGATGGTGAAGCCGGGGAATTTCATGATCTGTCCCTGCGCGCGGAAAAGACAATTGGCGCCGGCAATGTCAATGGTGGTCTGATCGAGAATGGCCGGATTCATCTGACTGGCGACAAAGCGGTTCCAGATCAGTTGATAAAGTTTGAATTGATCGGCGCTCAGATATTGCTTGATGTCCTGCGGTTTATTAGTCATGCGGGACGGACGAATCGCTTCATGGGCATCCTGCGCTTTTTGCGTATTTTTGTACGTATGAGGCTTATGCGGCAGATAATCCGCGGAATAACTTTCTCTGATGTAGTCGCGAACATCTTTGATGGCTTCTTCGGATATCCGGTAGGAGTCCGTTCTCATATATGTGATGAGACCCACGGAACCTTCCTTGCCCAGTTCGATTCCTTCATAGAGTTTTTGCGCGACCATCATGGTCTTCTTGGCTGAAAAACGAAACCAGCGCGATGCTTCCTGCTGCAATTTACTGGTGGTAAACGGGGGCGGCGCAGTGCGCTTGACTTCTTTCTTTTCCAGTTTTTCAACAAAAAACTCCGCCTGCTTGATTTTATCGGCAAGCATCGCGGCCTGTTCGCCGTTGGTCACTTTTGCTTTTTTGCCGTCGACTTTATGAAGTTTCGCTTCAAAAGGAGGCGGATTTTTACCTTCGAATTTGGCCGTCAGATTCCAGTATTCTTCGGGCTTGAAATTTTTTATTTCGTCCTCCCGGTCGCAGATCATCCGGACGGCGACGGACTGAACGCGCCCCGCGCTCAAGCCTCGTTTGACCTTGTCCCACAGCACCGGACTTATTTGATAACCGACCAGACGGTCCAGAATGCGGCGGGTCTGCTGCGCTTCATATTTGTTGAAATCCAGTTGCAGGGGATTTTTGATGGCCTCGGTCACGGTATCTTTGGTTAAATCGTTGAAGAGGACGCGGTAGACGTTTTTGTTCTTGGTGTTGAGAACTTCATTAATATGCCAGGCAATGGCTTCGCCTTCGCGGTCCGGGTCGGGGGCCAGATAAATGTTCTCGGCGTTCTTCGCCGCTTTTTTCAGTTCATCGATGGTTTTCTTTTTCGTTTCGATGATGCTGTACGACGGCTCGAAATCTTTTTCCAGATCAATACCCAGTTTGCTTTTCGGCAAATCCTTAATATGACCCATCGAAGCGACGGCATTAAAATCGTTTCCGAGAAATTTTTTTATCGTTTTAACTTTTGTGGGAGACTCCACAATCACCAAAGAATTTGCCATAATCCCATTCTCTCTTAAAAAATAGAAAGCCCCTATAAATGGAAGAAAAAAATTTGTAAAGCTATTTTTTACGATCTTCCTTTCATTTCATTATTTAAATATCCGGAAAATAATAGTTTTATTGATTAGTTTGTTCTTTCTGCAGAAAAAAATTTTCCCGGGTGCTGCCGGACAATTCCTTTGAGTTCCATGGTGGTCAAAGCGCTGAGAATATCGGCGGACGAAAATCCCGTCACAGAAATCAAATCGTCGATGTGCATGCGTTTTTGGGAAACCAAATCGTATAATTTCTGCTCGGCGGCATTTAATTTTTCCATGGGAGGGCTTGCAGCGTTTAATGTCCCGGGAGCGGAAAATCCTTTTAGCGGTTTTCTCTGTTCTATCTGCGGCAGAATTTCTTCCAGAATATCCTCTGTGTTTTCGATGAGCTTGGCTCCCTGTTTGATCAGCTTATTCGTACCGCGCGAACCGGCGGAATCAATGCTTCCCGGTACGGCGAAAACTTCACGTCCCTGTTCCAGCGCCAGCCTCGCCGTAATCAACGAGCCGCTTTTTTCGCCTGCTTCCACAATGACAACGCCGTAGGATATGCCGCTGATAATGCGGTTGCGCGCCGGGAAATTTGTCGAACGCGGCGGCGTTCCCAGGGGGAATTCGGAAACCACGGCGCCGTTTTCGACAATGTCCGCAAATAATTTTTTATTTTCCGGAGGATAAATGACATCCAGGCCGCTGCCCAGAATCGCAACGGTTCTGCCATGAGCGGTTATAGCGCCGCGATGCGCCGACGAATCGATGCCCCGAGCCATCCCGCTGACCACCGTCACGCCCTGAAGGGCCAGGTCCCGGCTGATTCTTTCCGTCGTGTATTTACCGTAAGTGCTCGCTGCACGGGAACCGACAATGGCAAGATTGATGTCTTCTCTGCTCAAATTTCCCCGCACATATATATAAGGAGGGCGGTCATAGATATTCAATAATTGCCCCGGATAGAGCTCATCTTCGTAAGTAACTATTGTAACGTCATTTTTGCGAATAAGTTCAAGTTCTGCTTTAACATTATCCCAGCCTCTGAAATGAACAATGGCCTCTGCAATCTGACGGGAAATTCCCTCTGTTTGCTGCAGGTCGGAAACGGAAGCACCGAAAACAGCGGCAGGAGAGCCGAACCTGTCCACCAGTGCCGGAAAAGAGACGTGGCCGATGCCTTTGATTGATTTTAACGCAATCCAGTACTTTAGAATCTCATCATTCATAAATGACCCGAACGAGAAGCGTTATGGTGATGATTGGGGATTTTGAAAAATTGACAGCAACCTACATCTTGTCTGCCGGATGTGTCAAGTATTTTCAAAATGATGATCCGCCGGATGAACAAAGAGTGAAAAATGTGAAATTCTTAAAACAGTTGCTTAATTTTAAGCTTTGAGCTAGGAAACCATCAACGTTTCATAGAGGTCGTCATGTTCAAGGTAAAAAATATTCTGATTTCTTTTATCACAATTTTCTTTATTTACCTGCCCGCCGGTTTTGCTCAAAACGTCACAAAAACGCAGAAACCTAGCGTTGCGCCCAAACAGGGTGTTCAAAAGTCAGTTGACCAGGCAACGAAAAAACCAAAACCGGGCCTGACCATTATGCCGGCGGGAATTAATTTGGGTCTTGTCGCCTTTGACAAATCGGTGGAAGCAACCGTCAGTTTAAAAAATACGGGTACCGGCGCGATCCGCTGGTCCATCCAGGGGCCTAAGAGCTGGGACAAAGTAAAATCCAAAGCGATATCGGGAACACTGGAGAAGGAAACTGATGTTTTAAATGTAGGCGTGAGTATCCAGGGCAGCGATGAATCCAAAGACGAAAAAAAAGCCGGGCATTCGCTGGCGAATGTCGAAATGAGAATTGCCTCCGGAGAGGAAGAAATTATCTGTACCAAGAAACTTCCGCTAGGAATACATAAAGAGGAAATTGAAATCAACGCTGCGGACGGGCCGAAAAAAATAACCTTGTCTTTTTTCATTGCCTACACGCAGAGCGCTCCCCGGATCAACCTCAGTACGCTGAGATTGGATATGGGAAAAATCCTGCCGAATAAAACAGTTTCCAGAAAAATAATATTAAACAACAGCGGTAAGGAAACGTTGACGTGGTCGGTCGAACCGCCGGCACACGCCCGGGAAGACATGCCGGATGATTTCAGGCAGGGAAGGTACCTGTCCTTCATGAATGATGAGGTCAAAGGCGCCGCACAATACAGCGTTCCCGAGCCTTTGAAAGACACACTCGAGTTAATCGGAAGCTGGTCGGAAACCGGCGGCTATCCAACCAGCGGGCCGGGCGATAATCTGATCAAAGTCAATTTTACCGGAACGGGGATCCTTTTATACCTGTCCGAACATTCCCGGGAAGGAAAACTGACCCTGGCGCTGGATAAAAATCCAATCGCGAGGGCCGCCCTGTTTGAAGAGCAGAGAAAGAACGGGGAAGAAATCCTGATAGCCGATCAGCTGGAATTTGGTTCCCATACCCTCACGATCACGAACAAATATGAAGGTCTGGTCGTGGAAGGCGTAAAAATACTGGGACTGAACACAGCCTTTTTCCCCGCTCAGAGCATAAAAATCTTTCCTGCGTCCGGGGCCACCACCCTGCAGACCAATTATCTGACCGTTTTATTTAATACCGGGCAGGCTTTCCCGGGCTTTTATGAAGACTACCTGGTCTTTAAAACTAATAATGGCGAGGCGATTGTCGAGATGTATGCGGAAGTGCTGCCGGATGTCACCTCGGCGATCATCGATGTTTACAGATATTACAACGGAAACGACTATCTTTTCACATCCAATCCGCAGGCGGAAATCAACAGATTGTATCAGAACAAGTACACAAAAGAAGGGATCGCTTTCCGTTTATTCCAGCCCGGCACGCCGGGAACCGCGAGCTTCTACCGCTGGTATCATCCCCGGAAAAAATGTCATTTTTATCATTATGACTACAACGGCCATAAACAAGATTTGCACGGTTATATTCTTGAAGGGACGCTCGGCAACATCGCCACCTCGAAACTGACCAACACCCGGGAGCTTTACCGGTGGTATAATGCAAAGACGGGCCATTATTTTTATTCAACGGAGTTGCAGGGAGAAAAAATTAACAAAAAAGCATATCGTTTTGACGGCATAGCCGGTTACGTCCGGTAACCATCGGAATGTTTCGGAAAAATAATGCCTCAAGGGCCGTATTTCATCTTGACAAAAAAAAGAAGAGACGATATTAGGCTAAGTCTTTTTAGGCACAGGTAAAACATGCGCCTGTAGCTCAGTTGGATAGAGCAACGGACTTCTAATCCGTGGGCCGAGAGTTCGAATCCCTCCAGGCGCACCATGCGCGAAGTGCCAATTGCTTTCAGACCGACGAAAGCGAATTGGTAAAAATGGTGGGTGTAGCTCAAATGGTTAGAGTGCCGGGTTGTGGCCCCGGAGGCTGAGGGTTCAAGTCCCTTCACTCACCCCATTTTATAATGGTTGGATAAAGAGCGCCCGTAGCTCAGCTGGATAGAGTCGCAGACTTCGAATCTGTTGGTCGTAGGTTCGAATCCTACCGGGCGTGCCAGAATAAAAAGCAGTGCAACGTTCTTTAGAAGACAATGCTGTTGAAAAACAGACAGAGGCAAGGCAGCCGGGACACGAGGCGTGAAGTGCACGGGATGTGCGTCGCATAGCCGCCCTGGCGAAGGCAACGCCGCCTTTGACGTTTTCCAATAGACCTGAAGGGCCCTTAGCTCAACTGGCAGAGCAAATGACTCTTAATCATTAGGTTGTCGGTTCGATTCCGACAGGGCTCACCAGATATCAAGGCGTTTCGCACAACACGCGAGACGCCTTTTTTCTTCATCCTGCGCATCTCTATAAAATAAAGATATTATTGACATGTCGGAAAAGAAAATATATTAATAAAAACATAATCTATGAAAAGAAAGAAAATTTAACGGGGCCTAAATAAATTTAAGGAGTGTCTTATGAAAAAAATAAAATCGATGGCATACATGTTATTGATCGTTTTGCTTGGCCTGTCATTGAACACATGCGGCAGCGGAAGTGATACCATTGATGATTATATTGACGACCTTACGGGACGGTACACCATTTCCGGAACGGTCAGCGGCGCGGTTGCTGCAAATGTGACGATAAGACTGACGGGCGCTGAGACGGAAAATACAACCACGGCAGCCGATGGAACTTACGAGTTCGACGGTTTGGCCGACGGAACGTACACCGTGACCCCTGTTTTGGCCGGTTACACCTTCACACCGGCCAGCCGGCAAATCGTCATTGCCGGAGCGGACATGACAGCAAACTTTACGGCAGCCTCTTCCAGTGCGGCAACGCCCTACGAACAGACTGATCTTCAGGCAACATGGGATGTGCAGATTCTGGAAGCCGGCAACATCAACGGATGGGGGCGTTACAACGTAACCGTCAGCGCCGCGGGAGGCGTCACGTTCAACAGTTGCCAGGATTCAACGGGAAGCACCGCCTGCCCGGCGGGTCCGATTGTCTGGACAATTAATCCCAATACCGGCGTTATTACAGAGACCAATAACGGCGCTGATACAGATAATCATTATGCCATCACCTTAAATAAAAATTTCGTTGCCGGAACAGCCTCGGGCAGTTCGCAATTGCTTATCGCGCAAAAAAGAGTATCCGGGGTGGCCTACAGCAACAGCGATTTGCAGAGCAAACATTTTGTTATTCACTCCCTGATGGTCGGCGGCGAAAACAAATGGCTTCATGAAGTCGGAAGCACCGATGCCAACCGGGTGGTGACCCTAACCAGCTCAACGGATCCTGGCGGTACGGATAATAACGCGGAAAATACAGGAATCACCATTTCTGTTGATGCCAACGGCGTTGTGACGATGAACGGCACCATGTCTTCCTACAGGGGCTTCATGTCGTACGACAAGAGAACGATCGTGGGCACCTTTACAGAAAACGGCGACACCTATCAATTAATGGTCATCCAGATTACCGACGGCCAGACGGGAAATTCCGTCAGCAATGTGGTCGGCACGTGGATCGATCACATCCTGGCAGTCGGCGGCGCTGACTTCTGGGCGCATCAGAACATTGCCATCAACAACACCGGTGTGATGACGTTCAGCAACTGGGTGGATAATGACATCGCGATATCCGGACCTGATGCGACGGAAACCATCGCCATCGGTTCGACGGGCACGGCAACGATACAGGGGACTGATTTCCACGGCCAGTTATCCTACGACGGCCAGTTCCTGATTGGAACGCGTACCATTGATTTAGGTTCGGAAGAAGCGTATGCATTCCATGTGAGCATCCTGTCTGCCGCGGGTTCGACATCCACAACAACCTACAGCCTGTCCGGTGCCGTCAGCGGTGCGACATTAGCCGATGTCCTCATCACACTTTCGGGAGCAGCGACAGACTCCACCACAACGTCTTCCAGCGGCGCATTCAGCTTTACAGGATTGGCGAACGGCAGCTACACGCTGACACCGTCGAAAACCGGTTACACCTTCACCCCGTCCAGTTTACCTGTTACCATCAGCGGCGCCAATGCAACCGGCAGCAATTTCAC
>JAGOMJ010000066.1 GCA_017993615.1 Smithella sp.
ATATTCCCCTTTCTGTTTCTGGCATCCGGCTTTCTTTTTCATCAGGCCATCATAAAATTTAAACGCATACAATATCTTCTGATGTTCCTCATGATTTTATATATTCTATCCGCACTCGCTGCATATCCGAATTATTTATCCTATTTCAATATTGCCGCCGGAGGCTCCCGAAACGGAAGCCACTGGCTGATGGATTCCAACCTGGACTGGGGACAGAGCTTGCCTGCCTTAAAAAAATACATGGACAAAAATAACATTGATAAAATCAAACTGGGGTATTTTGGACGGGTTGATCCTGAAATATACGGCATCGACTATTCTCTTGCGGAACAAAAACCAACGCAAGGAATATACGCCATCAGCATAAATTTCCTCGTGGGAAGACCTTATTATCTCTTAAAGGAAAACACGCACGAATTGCTGTACATCGACATCAACTACTATGATCAATACAGGTATCTCGAACCGTCTGCCGTTGTCGGTCATTCGATTTACATTTTCGATCTGAGAAATAAATTTTCCGCACGGCCTTCAGGAAAGTTACATTATTGATGGTTATTCATTATTTACTGGCAACGGATATGAACACCGTCAACATCACGATGAGCATGAAGCAATGAATCCATTACAGAGTTCAATGATATGAAAATTCTGCTTGTACGTCCGCCGAGTTTTAAAATGCCGATCATCATTCCCAATCTCGGACTGGGATACCTCGCTTCGGTTCTCAGGCATAACGGGCACACGGTCAGTCTTCTCGATTGCGCGAAGACAAAGACAACCCACCGACAATATCGGGATTGTCTCATGGATGAACAACCGGACATCGTCGGCATCCAGATGTACACCTGCGATTTCTCCTCGGCCAGACAATGTATTGAAATTGCGAAGACTGTAAACGGCAAAACCGTTACCATCGTCGGCGGTCCGCATCCGTCGGGAGATCCGGAAGGAACCATGGAGATTCCCGGTCTGGATTATGCTTTCGTGGGAGAAGCCGAATCGGGCCTTCCCCGATTGCTGGAATATACCCGGTCTGCCGGTCAGGTTGCAATCGATTCCATCGACGGATTGGTTCATCGCCAAAACGGAAAAATCATAAAAAACAAAAAAGGGGCCATCCAAAACCCGGATGACATCCCCTTTCCCGGTTGGGATTTGATCGACCCGCAAACCTATCCGGCGGCGCCGCACGGCACGTTTTCAAAAAGTCTGCCTGTAGCGCCCGTCATAACCAGCAGAGGGTGTCCTTTTCAATGCACCTATTGCGGTGCGAACGTAAACACAGGCAGACACTTCCGGAAAAGAAGTGTCGAAAACATTGTTGAAGAAATAAAGTATCTGCAAAAGACATTCGGCATCAGGGAGTTTCACATCGAGGATGATAATTTCACGCTGGACAAAGCGCGTGTGATGGCATTCTGCCATAAACTCAAGGAAGAAAATATTAAGCTGCACTGGGCCTGCACCAACGGCGTCAGACTGGATACCCTGGACAAAGAATTGCTGCAGAACATGGAAAGCGCCGGGTGTTATTCTTTAGCGGCAGGAATCGAATCCGGTTCTCCCAGAATCATCAACGACATGAAGAGAAATGAAACACTCGACATCATGATTGAAAAAATCAATCTTATTGCCCGGGAAACAAAGATCAGAATAACGGGTTTTTTTATGATCGGCTACCCTGAGGAAACGAGAAATGATATTGAGAAAACCATCGAACTTGCTATGAAACTCCCTTTGCACAGAGCCCAATTCAGCAATTTTCTTCCCCTTCCGGGAACAGAAATATATGATCGGCTCATCCAAAGGAAAGAAATTGCTCCCGATACCCTGCCCTGGGATCTCTACCAGAATAATCGCGTCGTCTATACGCCGAAAAATATTTCGCCCCGGGAAATGCGACGACTGATGAGAAAAGCCTTCGCCGCGTTCTATTTTCGTCCCCGTATTCTTTGGGGATTACTCAAGGAGATCCATTCCCCGGGCCAGTTTCGTACAGTCGTTCGCCGTTTTTTTGATGTTTTCAGATAGATATTCCCCCTGATGAAATCTGCACCCTTCATTTCAGAGGACGCAACGATGCTTCATATTATCGGTTGTCAATAATTAATGATTCAACATCTCTTGAAAATATGATAATAATTCTACTTTAAGAAACGGAGCACATGACCAATGTATGAAGTTACGATAATAAAATCATTTTCCGCCGCACATCTGCTGGCCGACATCGGCGGCAAATGCGAAACATTGCACGGTCACAATTTCAAGGTTGAAGTATCCGTGGCAGCCGATCAACTCGACGCCAACGGTCTTTTGATCGATTTCCGGTTTTTAAAAAAAATCCTGGGGGAAATTCTTGACGATATCGACCACAAACACCTCAACGCGCTGGCCCATTTTAAAGGCATCAATCCCTCGGCGGAAAACATAGCAAAATATATTTACGATCAGATGGATGAAAAAGTCAAAACGGCCGGTGTGCACATGGTTCGGGTCAAAATCTGGGAATCGGAAAACGCCGCCGTGTCGTACACCCGGTAAGAACGCCAATGATGAAAAGAGCATAGTGCCATGATTGATATTCAAAGCCAGAAAGATTCTCGCAATATTGATATTAAAAAGGTCGGCGTAAAAAATATCAAATACCCGGTGATTGTCCTTGACCGGGCCAAGGGAACGCAGTTGGTCAACGCAACGATCAACATGTATGTGAACCTGCCGCACCACTTCAAGGGAACGCACATGAGCCGCTTTGTGGAAGCGCTCAATGAATTCAAAGGCCAGATCAATATTAAAACGTTCCGGACTATTCTGGAGAAAATGCGGCAGAAGCTGCATGCCCATTCCGCCCACATGGAAATTGAATTTGCTTATTTCCTGGAAAAAACGGCGCCCGTTTCCAAGGCAAAGAGCCTGATGGAATACCGTTGTATCTTTGCCGGAGAAAGCAACGCCGAAACATCGGATTTTCTGGTGGGAGTGATTGTCCCGGTCACAACCGTCTGCCCCTGCTCCCGCGAAATCAGCCAATACGGAGCCCACAATCAAAGAAGTGTCGTGACGACAAAAGTCCGCTTCAAAAAATTTTTCTGGATTGAAGATTTAATCAGAATAGTGGAAGATTCCGCGAGCGGCGAAGTGTATTCTCTTCTGAAACGCGTTGACGAAAAATACGTTACGGAAAAGGCCTTTGAAAATCCGAAATTCGTGGAAGATGTTGTCCGCAGTGTCGCCGTGAAATTGAACAAGGATGACAACTTCACCTGGTATTGTATTGAAGCGGAAAATTTTGAAAGCATTCATAATCACAGCGCGTACGCTCTCGTAGAAAAGGGGTAATGGCATGCCGGCGAACAAATCGAAAAATTTTTTCAACCTGTATCAGCATGGCTTTATTCGCGCGGCGGTCTGCATACCGGAAGTCAAAGTAGCCGATCCCGTTTTCAACGCGAAGAAAACCATCGAACTGGCCCGCCAGGCGGCGCAACAGAAAGCCATTCTGGCTGTCTTTCCCGAAATGGGTTTGTCGGCCTATTCCAACGAAGATCTGTTTCACCAGGATGCGCTTCTGCAGGGAACGCTGCAAGCCATTGCAGATGTCAAAAAGGCCTCGGCAAGAATTAACATCGTTATGATCGCCGGCGCGCCGCTGCAGGTCGATTGCCGGTTGTTCAACTGCGCCGTCGTTTTCTACCGCGGACGGATTCTGGGCGTTGCGGTGAAATCCTATCTGCCAAATTATCGCGAATTTTATGAAGCCCGCCAGTTCACACCGGCGGACGCCGCTTTCTCTTCAAAAATTAAACTGGCCGGGCAGAACGATATCACTTTTGGCGCCGATATCATTTTTAAAATCGCCAACATTAAACATTTCAGCTTTTTTATCGAAATCTGCGAAGACTTGTGGGTTCCGGTTCCACCCTCGAGTTTTGCGGCTATGGCCGGAGCGACCGTTATCGGAAATCTATCGGCCTCCAACATCACGATCGGCAAATCCGAATACCGTCAACAACTGGCGGCGAATCAGTCGGCACGTTGCGTTTCCGCTTATCTTTACGCCGCGGCAGGTCCCGGCGAATCGACAACGGACCTGGCCTGGGACGGCCACGCCATGATTCACGAAAACGGCAACCTGCTCGCCGAGTCACCGCGTTTTTCACAACAAGCGCAGATCATCTACAGCGACATCGATCTTGACCGTCTCGCTCAGGACAGAATGCGCCTGACGTCCTTCAGTAAAAACGCCGCTGCGCATAAAGAGAAAATTTTATCCTTCCGTAAGACCGAATTCGATGTCGATGTGCCGACAGGTAAAATTCTGCTGACCCGCGAATATCCCCGCTTTCCGTATATTCCGGCCGATCCTTCAAAGCGGGATCAGCGATGCTACGAAGCCTATAATATACAGGTACAGGGGTTGGCCAAACGGCTGAAAGCGTCCGGCATTCCCAATATCGTCATCGGTGTTTCCGGCGGTCTGGATTCCACGCACGCCCTCATTGTCGCCGCAAGGACCATGGATACCCTGAAATTGCCCCGGAAAAACGTCAAGGCGTATACCTTGCCGGGATTCGCCACATCGCGAAAAACCTACAACAATGCCCTGAAACTCATGACGGCCCTCGGCGTCGAGTCCAATGAGATCGATATCAAACCTGCCTGCCGTCAAATGCTCAAGGACATCAAACATCCGTATGCCAACGGCAAGCAAAAATTCGATATCACCTTTGAAAATGTTCAGGCCGGACAGCGTTCAGCGCATCTTTTCCGTCTGGCCAACATGCGCAACGCACTGGTGGTGGGCACGGGCGATTTAAGCGAACTGGCGCTGGGCTGGAGCACGTATGGGATCGGCGATCACATGTCTCATTACAACGTAAACGCCAGCGTTCCGAAAACACTGATTCAGCATCTGATCCGCTGGGTGGCCCAGACCGGGCAATTTTCACAGGATGTTTCCGATATTTTAATCGATGTGCTGAAAACGGAAATATCCCCCGAACTGATTCCGGGGAAAAACAAAGATCATCTCGTCCAGAAAACGGAAGACACCATCGGCCCGTATGAGCTCCAGGACTTTAATAATTTCTATATTTCCCGATTCGGTTATCTGCCTTCCAAGGTGGCTTTTCTGGCGTATCACGCCTGGAAGGACAGAGACAAAGGTCTCTGGCCCGATAATATCGCCCGGGAAAAGAAAAACGCCTATTCGTTGAAAGAAATCAAAAAATGGCTTCACGTTTATTTGTATCGATTCTTTAAAACATCGCAGTACAAACGCTCCTGCATCCCCAACGGCCCCAAGGTCGGATCCGGCGGCTCGCTTTCGCCGCGAGGCGACTACCGGGCGCCAAGCGACAGCGAGGCCGAAATCTGGCTGCAAAACTGGGCAACCATACCGGAGGAGGACATTCGATCATGAGAGCAACCTATAAAGATTTTGACGCCACCGAATTGTTTTGTCCCCGCTGCAAGAAAGCGGTAGCCGTCAGAAAAAGATTGCTGCTGATTCTTCAGGAAGGCGAAAAGTACGATTATACCTGCGTGCATTGCGGAACATCCATCGGCGACAAACTGGTCAAAGATTCTGCCCCTTCCGGTCTGGTCATCAACTGAAATTATTTATCCGATTTTTTTTTCAGGGCGGTTTTGAGTTTTTCCGCCAGCAATCCGGATCCAACAGTTCCCTGAGCATCATTATAGACCAGGCTCACTTCCTTGCCGTGTGCCTCTCCACCCAGATACTCCGCGAGAACCTCCCGGCTGTGAACATCTTCGTGGCAATAGACACAAAGATTTTCCCAGTTGCTTCCATCGGCGGGATTGTTGTGATGATTACCGTCTTTATGATGGACGGTTAAAAGATGTCTTTTTGATTCGGGAAACTCCCGGCCGCACCGCGCGCAAACAAGGCCGTTCATCGCCAGGGACTTTTCCCGGTAATCTTCTCCCGATGAAGATTGTTGAGCCTTCTTCATTTCCCGGACCAGCGCTTCCATCGGTTTAGCCGATTCGGACGAAGGCGCAGCCGGCTTTTTCTGAACCTTTACACTGCCCCACTTACTGGAAAACGTTACCTTGCCCATCGTTAACCTTGCTTCAATGTCTCATCTTTCTCTTTATTCAAAAGGACTTCCACAAAAACACGCAGACCTTTGGCAATGGACACAACATTTCTCATAATACGGAAAATCGGCAATTTCAGCGCCAGCGGCGCAAAATGATGGATATTACTGATAATGTCCCCCAGAAGCAGACCTGACATATTCGAGGGATGGGCAAAGTTTTGAATCTTTTTGTTGATGACCGAGGAGGAGCTGTTGACGTTCGTGGTAATTTCTTCCAGATTTTTCAATAACAGCGGCAGACTTTGGTTGAACGTTTGCAGTGTCATCTCCAGATCTTTCGATATGCGCCAGATTTGTACAAGAAGCGGAATACAACCGACAGCCAAAACGATAAGAATGCCAACCAAAATTAACAAGGCGATTTCCAGAGTCATTGATTTTCTCCTTTAAAGATCGTTTTTTCGAATCCTGTTATGATGTTTATAAACCAGACAGGGTCAGATTTTTTCTTTACCGAGTTCTTCTTTATACGCTTTCAGGCCCGCATCGATCGCTTTTTTGAGCTTGTTTTTATTGCTCAGCATGGCCTCAGACCCCTGCTGAGCCAGTTCGCTGATTTTCCCTTCCGCCTCCCCCGCCTTCGCTTTCACGGATAAGTTGACACCCTTCAAACGGTTCAGAGAATCCTCGTAAGCAAGCCTGCTCTTTTCCAGCGCCTTCTCATATTCCTCTTTCACACGAGCCAGCATTTCGTCGGTTTTGAGTAAAATATCATCACGTGTTTCTTTGCCGCTTTTGGGAGCAAACAAAATACCCAGAGCGATTCCAATCAGGCCCCCGATAAACAGACCTTTTAATACGTCACCGTTTTTTTCCGTCATAAAGCACCTTCCTTATAAAAAAGTAAATACCCCAAAGCTCGATTGACAGGATAATGATTATAAAATTTGCTTTTACTGAGTATAACATATTTTTAAAAATTAAACTTCTTCAGAAAAAAAATCGGACATTCCTTTCGGGGAATGTCCGATCAATCTATCCTGCTTTTGGATGCGATGCAATTATTTTGCAGGTGCAGGTGCAGGTGCTGCTTCGGGAGCAGGTGCTGGCGCTGCTTCAGGAGCGGGCGCGGGCGCTGCTTCAGGTGCCGGAGCAACCGGTGCTTCTACTGCAGGAGCTTCGACTGCAGGTTCTTCAGCTTTTTTGCAGCCTACGACTGCAAGAGACAAAGAAGCAACAAAAAGCATAGCAACAAAAATCGCAAATATTTTTTTCATTAACGGCTAACCTCCTTTCAAAGATTTCATAATAAACGGCTTTTTTAAAAGCCTGTTATCTGTATTGAACGGGAAGAATACGCTTTTTATTTGCCTTGTCAAGAATAATTTTCACCGTTTTTTGCGCCTTTTCTTTTCGATATTTTATGCAAAGAAATGCCCCTTTCCTGCAACTCAGAAAAAGAGCAGCCACGCATGCATCTTCTTGATATTATTGTTATTCATATTAACTTTCGTCTATGCAATTGAAACGAGCCGCCGTCCGCAGCAAAACAATGGCTCCTTCTTAAAGGAGACAATCATTCCTTCCTTTAATTCTGTAAAATTCAGAAAACCATTTTTGTGTATATTACCGGCTGATCGAATATGATATATAAAACGGGCTTGGAAACGTTGACGTCATAAAGACAAGCCGTGCATTCATGAAAAAGCAAGAGGAACGAGGAACATGGAAAGCCTTAACCGATTAATTGATCTCATCAGAAAGCTCCGCGCACCCGACGGCTGCCCCTGGGACCGTCAACAGAAAAAAGAAGACATCGGCAAATACATGCTGGAAGAAGCATATGAAGCCATTGATGCTCTTGAAAAGAAAAATCCGGAGGCCCTGAAGGAAGAACTGGGCGATGTGCTTTTTCAGATATTATTTATTTGCGAAATATGCGCTGAGTCAGGCTTGTTCTCCCTTGAGGATGTCATGGACGGCGTCAACGAAAAAATGATCCGGCGGCATCCCCATGTATTCGGCACTGTCAAAGTAACCTCCGTGCAGGATGTCAAAGACAACTGGCAGCAGATCAAAAAAAAGGAGCGCAAGGAAACCGGCCGGGAGAAAAGTCTGTTCTCCAGCATACCGCGCTCGCTTCCGGCTCTGAAAAGGGCGCAGAAAATTACGGCCCTGGCATCGCAATCCGGCTTCGACTGGAAAGACATCCGGAGTGTCCGGGATAAGCTGGAAGAAGAATGGCAGGAGTTTGAGGCTGCCGTAAGGGCAGAAAACCGCATCAAAACGGAGGAAGAACTGGGCGACATATTATTCACGATGGTCAATTTAAGCCGGTTTCTGCGTGTTGACGCGGAAACCGCCCTATCCAAAACGACAGAAAAATTTCTGCGGCGTTTCGCTCATGTCACAGAACAGCTATCATCCCGCGGCTTAAAGCCGGAAGACGCAACCCTGCAAGAAATGGACGCCTTATGGGATGAAGCGAAAAAGAAGGATTGAAAATGAAGGATTTGCTTTGTGTGCTGGGACTCGTCTTTATTATTGAAGGGCTTCCGTATTTTGTTTTCCCGGAAAAGTTAAAAGTATACCTCGCCAAAATAATGACCTTGCCGGATTCGACGCTGCGGTTCATCGGAATATCGTCCATGATTCTCGGTCTGATTCTATTGTACTTCGGCAGACGCTGAAAACAATGGCATTGACATTAAAATCACAATCTGGTTACCTGCCAGCACTTTTTCATGACGACAGCCCTATGCAATTAAAAGATTTTTCATATGATCTGCCGGATGAATTGATCGCGCAGCATCCCTCTGCCAAGCGCGACCAATCCCGCCTGCTTTTGATGGACAGGCACAAAGATGCCCTGGCGGATATGTCCTTTTTTCAGCTGCCGGACTTGCTGAAAAAAGGCGACGTCCTCGTCGTGAACGATTCCCGGGTCATCCCGGCCAGACTGTTCGGCAGAAAGCAAACCGGGGGACAGCTGGAAATTCTGCTTTTGAACGTGAAAAAAAAGGAGCCGACCTCCCAGATATGGGAAGTGCTGATCAGACCGGCCAAAAGGCTGCATGAAGGGGACGATATCCGTCTGGCGGGTCATTGCGAGGCAAAAGTTTTAGCCAGGATTTCCGAAAAAAAATGGCTGGTGGAATTTTGTGCTCCGGATGGCTTTGAATCCTATGTGAACACCTTCGGCAGGGCCCCGCTTCCCCCCTATATAAAAAGGAAGAAAAATGCCCGGCCTGATGCTGCCGATCGGGATCGTTATCAGACCATTTACGCACGGCAACCCGGCTCCATCGCGGCTCCGACAGCCGGTCTGCATTTTTCAGACGAGGTCATACAGCAATTGAAAGACCGGGGCATCCAAATTGCTCACGTCACCTTGCATGTGGGTTACGGCACGTTTCTCCCCATTACAACGGACGAGGTTGAAAAACATGTCATGGAACCGGAATATTATGAAATAAGCCCGGAAAGCGCCAG
>JAGOMJ010000019.1 GCA_017993615.1 Smithella sp.
TGAGATGTTTTATAACAGCCATCGTCTTCATTCGTATTTGAAATACAAAAATCCGAATGATTTTGAAAAGAGTCTTACGTTGGCAAAAGCAGCTTAACCGGGTGTCCGTTTTTACTTGACCAGATCAAAGATATCGTTTTTTATTGAAGCACTGCACCCTAGGAGTTTTTATGAAGTGCCCTTCCGGATTAATCCCGGGAAAATGGGAGGGCATTCATTGGCCGGTGATGCACGACCGGATATTCGGATCAATGCTGTCCTTCAGGCAGTTCCACCCGTGACAGATTTTCGAAACTTGTGTATTTGTCCACAAAGGCCAGCTTGACGGTGTCGGTGGGGCCGTTTCTCTGTTTGGCAATGATGATTTCCGCAATACCTTTGTCGATATTGTCCTCCGATTTGTTGTACACTTCATCCCGGTAAATAAAGGCGATGACGTCGGCATCCTGTTCAATGGCGCCTGACTCGCGCAAATCCGCCATCTGCGGCCGGCGGTTGGTGCGGCTTTCGACCTGACGGTTCAGCTGTGAAAGCGCCACAACCGGCACATTGAGTTCTTTGGCCAGCGCCTTCAGGGACCGGCTGATATCCGATATCTCCCGTTCCCGTGAATCGTGACTGTAACTGGAGCGCATCAGCTGAATGTAATCCACAACAACCAGTCCCAAGCCCTTGTCCGCTTTGAGCCTCCGGGACTTGGCCTTCATTTCTAGAACGGTAATAGCGGGCGTGTCATCGATGTAAAGAGGCGCGTCCGAAAGGCGGCCGGCGGCAGTCGTCAGTTTCGGCCAGTCTGTTTCTCCCAGAAAACCTTTTCGTAAGCGCTGGGCATCCACCCTGGCCTCAGAGGACAGAAGACGAAAAGCAAGCTGTTCCTTGGACATTTCCAGCGAAAAGACGGCAGTCGGAATCTGCGCTTCCATTGCGGCGTGCAGTGCGATATTCAGGGCAAACGCCGTCTTGCCCATGCTGGGACGTCCTGCAATAATAATCAGTTCGGATTTCTGCAAGCCGGCGGTCAAATCATCAATCTTTCCGAAGCCGGTCGGCACGCCGGTAATCAACTGCTGGCGGGAATACAAATCTTCGATAGAGCGGAAACTGTCTTTAATAATATCCCGGATCGGAAAATAATCCTGGCGCACCTTGTTTTCGGAAATTTCGAAAATGCTGTGTTCGGCCTTATCCAGAATAGTATCCACATCGGAACCGGTTTCGTAACAGTTGTCGATAATTTCCGTTGCCGACGTGATCAGACCGCGTAAAATCGCCTTCTCTTTGACAATTTTCGCATAATTGGCGGCATTGGCCGCCGATGGAACGTTGTCCACCAGAGAAGCCAGGTAGGTTGTACCGCCGACAGAATCCAGAAGGCTTTTATCTTTGAGGGCATTGCTCAGGGTAATCAGATCAACCGGTTCGTTTTTTTCGGACAGATCCTTGATCACAATGAAAATCTTCCGATGAGCCTCGGAGTAGAAATCCCTCTCGGATAAAATTTCGAAGACCCTGTTGGTGGCACTGTTCTCCAGCAGAATACTGCCCAGGACAGACTGTTCGGCCTCGAGATTCTGCGGCGGGAGTTTATATTGCGATGGATCTTTTTCTTTCATTATGATTCGCCGACAACCTTCAACGTGATCTGTGCCTCAACATCATGAGCCAGTTTTATTTTGACCGCGAACTCGCCGAGTTCTTTAATGTGCTCGCCGTGCTCATGCATGATCATCTTCCGGTTAATGTCGTATCCTTTTTCTTTTAACGCGGCCTCGATATCCTTTGCGCTTACCGAACCGAAAAGTTTGTCCTGATCACCGACCTTGCGGGCAATGGTAATGGTTTCGCGGGACAGAACATCAGCCAGATCCTGCGCGTTCTTATGTTCTTTTGCGGCCTTCTTCAGAATATTGTTTTTTTCATGTTCGAAGAGTCTGATGTTTTTTTCATCGGCTTCAATCGCCAGTCCCTTGGGAATTAAAAAATTACGGGCGTACCCGTCATTGACTTTCACCACCGTTCCGGCTTTGCCCAGGGAACGCACACTTTGTTTCAGAATGACCTTCATGAAAATCCTCCGTTTTTATAAAAATAGTATTGCGATCATTATGTTCATAAATGATTTTTTTGAAAACGCTTGCGGAAATCAAACCATACATCAAACAGCCCGATGACCGCAATAGGTATCATAAGAATTTGCTGCACTGCAATTAAAAAATAAAAAATATAGCGGATTAAAAAAGGTACGTTTTTGTTCTGGAAGAGAAAGCTGACAATCGCCAGCCCTTGCAGCAGATACACCAAGCAGACGATCAGAAAAACATTTAACCCAATGAAATTAAAGTTCTTTTGTGGAATGAACAATAGCAGGCCGGATATGATAAAAATCCATATGGCCCAGTCGGTCACTTTCCAACGCGCCAGTATTGCCATTTGCGCATAAACGATGCCGAATCGTCTCAGATAAGTTTTGCCCAGTAAAAGATTAGCCCAGATGATGAATACGGACAGAATGACCATCAGGGACGGGAAAATGTGGATGAGGCTGTTGATGATATTGTTTTCATTATCTTTGATCATGCTGATATCGTCCGGTTTTAAAGGCATCTGGCTGTAAAATTTGATTGTTTCGCTGATGGTCACGGTTATAAAATTCTTCACCAGCAGCCAGGGATTCACCCCCAGGCCCACAGCATCGTAAACGAAATAAAAACCAATCGCTCCAAAAATCAATAAAACCGGTCCCGTAACTATTTTTTCGATGGAGTAATTTTCAGCCGCCATGTGCGCCATAAGCAATCCGGCCATTCCCATGGTAAAAATCGCGACAGCCGGCACATCCAGATTCAGCCCGACGGATAAAAGCATAAGAACCGCTAAAGAAAATAAAAGACACAGTGCTGTTTTAAAGATACCGTTGGTTGCTCCATTGACGAAGGCAATCATCGGAAGCAGAAAAAGAAAAACGGGGCCGACAAGCGGAACAAAAACGGCGGCAAAAGCAAACAGACCAACAGCAGACAGGAGACCGGAAAAAGAATTGCCGGACGCGGGTGCTCCGGATTTTTTAAAGAAAGAAAAACTGCTCACGATGCAACACCCCGTTAACCGTCGCTTTTTCTGAAAAAGAAGGTAACGCCGCCCGCGGCGTTACCTGACTGAAATGTTGTTGAATTGATTTTAAACCGAAACGAATGACTCAGTTTTGAAAAATAATCATCACACCATTATTCTAACGACAAAAAAACTGCGGAACAGATTTATCTACCGTCAGCCGTCACATAAGGCATAATCGCAATCTGCCGGGCGCGTTTAATGGCCAGTGCCAGTTCCCGCTGATGGGAAGCGCAGTTGCCGGTGATGCGGCGCGGCATGATTTTGCCCCGTTCCGTTACGAAATTATTAAGAATCGCAGTATTTTTATAATCAATCTTAATATTGGAATCCGAGCAGAACCTGCAGAATTTTTTTCTGTGAAAAAACTTCTTCTGGGGATATCTTCCTTGTTTTTCTCCGTTTTGTGTTTCCATTGCCATGGCTTATTCCCCCTTCGTTTGAGTTTCTTCTTTGTTGTGATCTTTTCTAACGCGCGGTCTGGATTCCCGCGGCGCCTTCTCAATTTGATTAATCTGTTTGCCTTCGGCAGCAGCGGCTTCCGCCTCTACCTTGGCCTGAACGCGCTTTGCTTCGGCTGCGGCGGCTTCCTGCTGAATACCTTCGGCAGTGGTCGCACCTTCCTTCTTCACCGTCATGAATTTAATGACCCGATCATCGATCTTGTAATTTCTTTCAATCTCGTTGACAATGGAACCGTTGCCGGCAAAATCGATGAGAAAATAATAACCGTCTCTCTGTTTTTTGATTTCATAGGCGAGATGCCGTTTGCCCCACTTGTCAACCTTGGCAATGACACCTTTGCGGTCGGTAATGATGGTCTGACTTCTTTCGATTAACGCGTTGATCTCGTCCTCAATTAAATCGGCCAGGACGATAGCCACAACTTCATATCTTTGCAATGTTTTCTCCTTTCGGCTCTAAAGCCCGATTGGACGGGCAAGGAGTCCTAAAAATAGTAGGCGCGTTATCTATACCAAACCAAAACAGAAATCAAGAACTAAATGACCTTAATAAAATGATGTTCAAAATCAGATAATTAAATGATAATCTCCGTCCTTCCTTTAAGCTGAATCAAGCACATTGCCTGTCCAAGATAATTGAAAAACCGTTCCGGTTCAATCTAAAAAAACGTAAACCGGAAATCGGGTTTAGAGCCGTGATTGTTTAAATAATTTTCCAGCCAAGCGTGTAATGCGCCGATAAATTGGCAGAGAAGCGTGAATGCTTTTCAGGGAATCGCGGGCGGCGCTTTCTCCCGCCTTGACAAGGTCCACGGCCCGTTTGAAATCCATCCAGTGAAGATTGCCGACCTGGGGACGGATGATCACGTCGGCATCCGCCAATTCCGCCGCCTCCAGAACGCTGGGGGTGATTTCTCCCGCCCTGAAAACGACGTCCTTCGCCGTTTCGATCCTGAGATTCGTTTGCAAATCTCGATCCACCGTCACAGCGATGACGACGTCGGCTCCGGCCTCCCGTGCGGCGTGAACCGGCACCAGACTGGTAATGCCGCCGTCAGCCAGCAGCCAGTCTCCGTAACGAACCGGCTCGACGGCTCCCGGAACCGCACAACTGGCCAGCACAACCTTGCGCAACGATCCTTCGGAAAAAACGATTTTTTTACCGGAGATCAGATCGGTGGAAACCACGTGAAGAGGAATTCGTGTTTCTTTAATATCGAGATCCGGCAGAAAATAGTTCATCAGAGAGAGGAAGTCATGGGAAGGCAGAATGGACGGTTTGAAAAAGGCCTGAACAAAAAGAACGCGATTCATGATAAATTGTTGTGCTTTCTTGAGAATGTTTTTCTCCTCTTGTGTAAAAGACAGTCCAATGGATTTCATCCTGGAGTCGTCGAACTCAGGACTTTGCAGATAAGCGTCGATTTTGCTCTCGATCTCATCGGGAGCCTGGCCGGAAGCATAAGCGCCTCCGATCAAAGCACCGGCGCTGGTTCCTACAATCAGATCAATGTCGATGCCTTCTTCTTCCAGAACCTTGAGAACGCCGATATGAGAAAAACCGCGGACGCCCCCTCCGCCCAGTACCAGTCCAACTTTTTTACCCATCCATTTCATAAACAGATATCTACACCGGTTACGTTTTAGAGTTTGCAGGACTCCGCCGTCAGGCAGGTCTGCTCAACAAACCTCGTCAGTTTTTCTCCAATCAGGACATAAGGCAGCAGCACCTCATCCGCCCCGCTTTTCCTCAAGACATCAATCTGATCGGCCGAATCAGCCGTAGCAACGATGTAGGCGCTGGGCGCCAAGGCACGGCATGAAGTCACCAGAGCCTTGTTGCTGGTTCCCCGGAGGAGCATGTCGGGAATCGTTGAAAAAATTATTTGTGCTGCGGTTATATGAGCGTGCTCCAGCGTATCCATGCTGCCGATATCGCCGAAAATCCCTTTTATGTTTTTATTGCTCAATTCTTTTAAATTTTCAAGATTGAAATCAATCACCAGAAGCTTTTTCAATAAATCCGGGGTCTCCGTCTCCAGCCGGCCGATAAATTCCCGCGCGCCGCGGTGGAATCCCAGAATCACGATGGGGTAGACATTTTTTTCCTCTTCATCATGATTTTCTTTCGTCCTGGCCGGAAATCCCCTTTTCTCCAGAAAACGGTTGAATACCAGATACGCCGCGTGATTCCCCTTGATAAAATATGAAGAAAGAACAGACGTCATGGCCATGGCGTAGATAATCAACGACATCATCCGCTGATCAATGTGCCCGTAATGCACGCCGAGCGCGGCCACCACCAGAGAAAATTCGCTGATCTGGGCGAGATTCAGACTGGCGATGAAACTGGTCCGCCTGCCGCTGCCCGCCAGCGTCAGCAGCGGATAAATCGTCAAAAAACGAGAAACAATCACAAATAGGACAATGATCAACGCCATGCCCAGAATCGCGGCATCGGGAAAAGGAATTTTCATACCAATGGACAGAAAGAAAAGGGTCAGAAAAAAGTCGCGCAGGGGAAGAACTTTCGCCGTCACATGCATGCTATAGGGAAACGTCGAAATCGCGACACCGGCAATCAGAGCGCCCATTTCCATCGAAAGACCGATCCATGAACCGATACCCGCCATCAAAGCGCACCACGCCATAGACATGGCCACCACCATTTCCGGCGTTTGTGATATTTTTTTAAAAATCCAGCTCAACAGGTACTTGCTGAGCAAAAAACCGATGGCCAGCAGAGCCACGCTCTTGCCGAGAGCGATAAAAACCAGAAGAAATTGCGGATTCGTGAAATGCGGCTGAAGCGCCAGAATCAGAATGGCCCACAGGTCCTGAAAAATAAGAATGCCCAGCGTGATCCGTCCGGGGAAGGTGTCCAGTTCAAACTTGTCATAAAGAAGTTTAACGACAATCGCCGTCGAACTCAGAGCGCAAAACAGGGCCAGATAAAGGGCGTCAATATTGTTTCGGCTCAATTCGTAACCAAGCAGCAGAAAAAATCCCAGCCCGATCAGCACGCAGAAAATAAACTGGCCGATACCCGCATAGATCAGCTGACGACCGGAAGCCAGGAGTTTGGACGGATTGAGTTCCAGACCGATGATAAAAAGCAGCAGGATCAGGCCGATCTCGGAGATGACCTCGATGCTGGCGGCTTCGGAAACCAGATTGAATCCCATCGCCGGCCCGATCAGCGCCCCGGCGACCAGATAACCGAGAATGACGGGCTGACGGACAAGCTGAAATACAAAGCCCAGAGCGGTCGCCGCCAGAACAGAAATGCCGATGTCGGTAAGCATGCCATGCATAAGTTCGTATCTTTAATGCGTCACTGCGTATAAAGCCGAATGTTATTTTACTATCATAATGTTATAATGATTACAAATTCGCCGCCGTCCGCGGTCCTTGTTTTCATAAAGAACGATTTTGCAAAACGCTCTAGGACGCGAAAGACAGCGTATTATTTTCCGATACAGAAACTGGAAAAAATCCTATCCAGGATCTCGTCGTTGATTTTTTTGCCGGTTATTTCATCCAGATGATCCAGCGCTTCGCGTAAATCGAACGCGATAAATTCCGCTGATAGACCGGCGGTAACGCTTTCTTTCGCGTTTTGAATATTTTTCAGAGATTGCTCGACGGCATGTTTGTGGCGTAAATTGGTCAGGATCGCCCCGGACGTGCTTTCTGTTTCACCGTCAACGGATAAATCCAAGATTGTTCTTTTCAGCTCTTCCAGTCCGGAGCCGGACTTGGCCGAGATTTCCAGAAACTTTGTATGAGGCGGAAAAAGGTTCGCAATGCTTTTCGTTTCCCACGAACGCGGCAAGTCGATCTTATTGACGGCGACAATGATTTTCTCCGACGTGTTTTTATCAATCGTTATTTTATCTTCTTCTGTCAACGGTTTACTCACGTCCAGCATGATTATGACAATATCCGCTTCGGCCAGTTTTTTCCAGACGAGCGCAATACCCTCCTGCTCGATTACGTTTTGCGGTTCCCGGATTCCGGCGGTATCCGTCAGGTGCACGGGAATACCGCCGATATGAATCGTATCCGCAATCAGATCGCGTGTTGTTCCCGGAATATCAGTGACGATCGCTTTTTTCTTTCCCGCAAGAGCATTGAGCAGACTGGATTTCCCGACGTTGGGCTTTCCTGTAATGACCACATGAACACCTTCCGAATAGGCTCTGGCAAAGCGGTAGGATGTAAGAAGCCTCTGCATTCTTTCCATTGCCTGATTGATCTGCGGCGGTATTTGCACAAGCTCTGCTTCAGCGGTATCTTCTGCAAAATCGATGCTTGCTTCCATGAGGGCGAGCGCTTCGATCACCAACCCGCGGATCGTTTCAATTTCTTTGGAAAGCGATCCTTTGAGCTGTGCGAGCCCCACGGCGTAGGCTTTTTCGGATTGGGCGCCAATCATCGAGGCCAGCGCTTCCGCCTGGGACAAATCAAAACGGTTATTCAGAAAAGCGCGTTGTGAAAATTCTCCGGGACCTGCCAGCCGGCATCCCAGTTTTTGCAATTGGTCAAGAATGGATTGGATGATAACAGGATTTCCGTGACAGCTGATTTCGACAACATCCTCGCCCGTAAATGAGCGGGGTTTGCGCATGAAAGCTATCAGGATTTCATCCAGTACCGTTTCGCCATCGGCGCAAACGATATCACCATGGTAAAGATGATGGCTTTTCCAGTCGCATGGACGGTTTGACGGTCTGAAAATACGGCGCGCCACTGCAAGGGCTTCCGGTCCGCTGACCCGGATGACGGCTATTCCGGACATGCCGAAAGGCGTTGCCGCGGCGGCTATGGTATCGCTGCGAAGCACGGCAGGCACTTCCCCTTATTATGATTGGTTGATATCCTTCTTTTTCTCTTTCGTGCGCCGGCTGCTGCCGTTTTTTGCTGGAAGGATGATAATTTTCCGGTACTTGCCTTCCCCGCGGCTTTGCGTCACGAGTGATTCGTCCTCCTGCATGACCAGATGAATAATGCGCCGATCGTGAGCATTCATATTGGCGATGGATACCGGCTTTTTGGTTTTTTTGACTTTTTTCTTTATTTTTTCCGCCAGATCAAGCAGAAAATCTTCTCTTCTCTTCCGGTATTCTCCCGAATCGATCAGAATCATCTTGTGTTCGCTGTCGATCTTATTGATGGCCTTGTTAATGATGTACTGGAACGCATCAAGATTCTGTCCGCGTTTGCCGATCAGCAGGCCGCTTTCGTCGCCCTCGATTCCCAGAATGATCTTTTCCTGAGTTTCTTGAACATTTGCTTTGTATTCCGGCGATATTCTCTGCAGAATGCCCTCCAGCAGTTCCTGCGCCTTGAGCGACAGGGGGGAATTGGGAATGAAAGCCTCCCGCTCTTTTTTTACCGGCGATTTTTCTTCCGATATCTCTTTTACTTCTTTTTCCGGCTTCCTTTTGGGCAAAACCTTTGCTTCGCTTTTTTCCCGGTAATGGTCCGCTTTGGACCGGGGTTCATTTTTTTCCCTGGGCTTGTCCGTTTTTTCTTTGGGTTTATCCGAGAAGGAAAAATCGATATCCAGAGCCAGCAGGGACGCTCTGATTTTCGCTTTTTTGGAAAACAATCCCAGAAAGCCTCCGGATTCTCCTGAGATAATTTCGATATTGAGCTTTTCGCGAGGCACGCCGAACGTCTGACAGGCCTTCTCAATGGCTTCATCAATGGTTTTTTCTTCTATTTCAATAAATTCAGAACTCATTTTTCATCCTCTTTTGTCCAACCGGCGCTTGAATCAATCCGTTAATTTTTTATTAATGTATATCTGCTGTCCGATGCTTATGATATTATTGACCAGCCAGTAAATGACCAGCCCCGAGGGGAAATTCAAAAAGATAAAAGTGAAAATGATGGGCATGGCCAGCATGATCTTGGCCTGCATTGGATCGCCCATCGTGGGTGTCATTTTCTGCTGAATAAATTGTGTCGCCCCCATGACAATCGGTGTGATGTAATACGGGTCTTTAGCCGATAGATCCTGAATCCAGAAGAAAAATGGAGAATGGCGCAGTTCAATGGCATACAGCAGTGTGTTGTAAAGCCCGATGAACACGGGGATCTGGATCAGGATCGGCAGGCATCCGCCGAAAGGATTGACCTTATGCGTTTTGTAAAGCGCCATTGTTTCCTGTCCCAGTTTGGCCTGATCGTTTTTATATTTTTCCCTCAAAGCGGTGATTTGGGGCTGAATCTTCTGCATCTCTTTCATGGATTTGTAGCTGATATTTCCGAGCGGCCAGAAAAGAACCTTGATCAGAATGGTCAGAATAATAATAGCCACACCGTAGTTGCCCACAAACTGATGAATAAATTTGATGAAAAGCAACAGACCGATGGAGAGCCACTTCAATCCCGGAATGACCGAATCGAATTCAATGGCCTCTTCCAGGGACAACCCCAGTTTTTTGAGCATGGCGTAGTCCTTGGGACCGATAAAGAGATTATATTTGAACGAACCGGACTGCTCCGGCGGGATGATATTTTTTGCTCCTTTCAGATTCACGGCAATCACGTGATCATCCCGGGACATGTTGAAACTTGTTAAAGACGGATCCTGCGGAATAATCACTGCCATGAAATATTTTCTTTCAACGCCGCCCCAGGACACATCGGGACCGATGGTTTGTTCTTTCGACACATCCGCCGATTTCCAGCGTTCGATGGATTTCGACACGTAAGCCACAGGACCTTCTTTGCTGTAGCCGTCTACTTTTTCTTTCGGGTCCACATAGTCGTACCAGTTAAGATACGGGATTTTCGTTATCGGCACATCGGTCAGATTGGATATGTTGACCTCCAGCGTTATTGAAAAATTATCGGGATTGAATATATAAATCTTTTCTACCCTGACATCATTGAACACGCGGGAAAACACCAGACGCTGCTTCTTGCTGTTCTTAACCATATTCAACTCGGCTGTGTCCGTTTTGTAGACGGAATCCGCGGCAATCTCGCCGGATGACTCAGGAAAAGTAAGCGTAAGCGGATAAGGCATATCCGGCTGTAATGACACAACCTCGATCAAATCATTGTTTTTTTCTCCGGCCGGCTGTTTTTTACCCGTAACAAAATTCTTGATCGCGGGCCAGATATCGCCGACACACTTTGTGCATTCTTTCTGATACCCCTTAAGTTGAAAGGACTTCAGAGCCGCGCCTTTGGTGGAAAACACAGCGGTGTAGTTTGCCGTTTCAACCTTGATGTCCCGGGATGATTCTTCTTGTGCCGGAAGGACGTTTTTGACCTTCTGTTTCGTCGTGGAGGCATCGGGAGAAACCGCTTGTTGCTTGACGACAGAATTTTCCTTTATCGGGGTCGGTTTTTGCGCTGTCTGATGTGATTCCCGAACCGGAACCGTTTCGGGTGGCACAGGCGGTTTGGCAAAAAAAATCTGATATGCAAAAAGCACAGCCAGTGACAGGACAACCGCCAGAATGGTTCTCTTATCCATTTTCAACCTCTCTATTTTTTACTTGACGGGATCGTAACCGCCAGGATTCAGGGGATGACAGCGAAGAATTCTTTTTATGCCCATCCAGGAACCTTTTGCCGGTCCGTACAGTTTGATGGCCTCAATCGCATATTGGGAACATGAGGGATAAAACCGGCAGCAGGGAGCAAAAAAGAAAGGTGACAGGCAGGCTTGATACAAATGAATAAATGAAACAAAAAAATTAATGAATATCTTTCTGAGCATAAATTATATATTGTTTTGCCGCGTGAAGAGTCCCGTTAATTCATCGCATGCTTCTTTATACGTCAAGGACGGTATGTTTCGTTTAGCCATGATGACGACATCGTAATTGTCGGGAAACAGGTTCTTATTGAGGCGAAAAAATTCTCTGACTAGTCGTTTGATTCTGTTTCGTTTTACTGCGTTTCCCGTTTTCTTAGTGACCGTAATTCCCAGTCTTTTGATTCCTTGAGTGTTTAAGCATGTTACAATTGTAAAATGTCTTGAACTTCTCCACACCCCCTGATTATAAATTGTTTTAAACCTGCTTCGGCTGCCTATCCTTTCCAGTTTCCGATAAGATTGTTCCTTCATGCATACTGACCCGACCATCCTTAAAAATGGCATCTGATATGCCGAATTTAAACAGCGATACGCTTTCTTCCCTTCGCCCGGCGACGATTTAAGACCTCCCGGCCGGCTTTTGATGCCATTCTGACGAGAAAACCGTGTGTTTTCTTTCTTTTGGTATTTGTTTTATTGGTCAAAGTCTTTTTCATTAGTGAATCCTCTAAAAGTAATAGGGTAATGCGTAAATCACAGTAGAATTTATTTGTCAAGGCTAAATTGGCACACCCTGAAAACCGGTACTGCCAGGAAAGGTAAAACGGCAGGAAAAGATTAAACCGGAAAGTCTCTGCAATATCTGTAGGATGCGTTAGCGGCCGACAAGAATTTTTTTAAACCACGGATAAAAGAGCGTCATGCTCGCATCCTTAACCCATGTGCGGTATTTCTCCTCCAGGGGGTTCATGTTTAATATCTGGGCCTGACATGATCTTGCCCCGATCAGGGAGATCATCAGACTGTAAAAGCAGTAAATAAACATTTCGATTTCGCGATTTGATCCTTTCAACGAAAGCTTCTCTTCAATGATACGCCGCATAGACGCCATACTCATGATGATGAAACGGTAGCCCGGTATTTCCTCTAAATTTCCGATATTCACCACATTCAGCGCGGCGATACGCAGGGCATCGGGTTTTTGCATGGTGTAATCAAGCATACGATCGAGAAAAAGCTCAAAGCCCTCTTTCAGAGACATGTTTTCCATTCCGTCAAGCCACGCTTCCTGCACGGAAAGAGTTTCATGATACAAATCTTCGGCCATGGCGTAAAAAAGATTTTCTTTGGAACCAAAATAATAATGGATCATGGGATGCTCAACACCTGCCTGCTTGGCAATCATGCGGGTGCCGGCTTCCTTGAAGGGATAGACCGTGAAAACATCGCGGGCTGCTTTTAAAATCCGCTCCCGGACATTGCCCTCATTGGATGAAGAGCGGCTGCCCGAAGGTTTACTTAATTTTTGCAAAGATGATTTCAATTTTTTCTCTATATCATTCATGCGTTGATCATATCATTTACCAAACCAAATGGTAAATAAAAATATTCATTTTTTATTTTTTTATTCTACCCCTGTTCGCCGAAAACAATTTCACGCTCTATTCCTTTGTAAGTTATTGTTTATCCTAACTTATAACAAAATAGAATCCGACGTCAAACTCAAAAATGAAAAAACAAGTTGACAGGTTATTTTTTTTCTAGTACTTACCAACCGGTAAACAACAATCCACATAAAATATTATAGCAAAATTCATGGAGGTAAATGGACTATGGCAAAATTTAAAGCTCCAAGCGGTGTCAGCGTAAACGACTTTTTCGAAAAACTCGTCCCCGAACAGTTCAAAGAAGTGATTGCCGGAGCGAATCTGTCATCTTTAACGGGCAAAGAAGTCAATCTTCAGTTCAATGTCAACGATCAGCAATATTGCCTGAAAATTAAAGACGGCACGAATCTGGATGTCGTCAAGGGAAGCGTAGACAAACCTCTGCTCACGTTATCGCTTTCAGAACAGGTGTTTCTTGATGCTGTAACCGGAAAGGCAGAAGGTTTGATTGACCGCTTCACGGATCCTGTGGAAATTGCCGATCCCATGAGGCTTAAAAATCTGATGGATACCAAAGGCACTTTGAATCTGAAACTGAAACAGGATGGAAATGAGATTCCCGTGACCATGATTTTTAACGGGGAAGAGGCGCCAAAAGTTGATATCAGTCTTGATTTGCAGGATTGGATTGCCATGCAGAATAAGCAAACCACAGGACAGAATCTTTTCATGAACGGCAAGTTGAAATTCGCCGGCGACATGACTCTTCTAATGAAACTGCAAACCCTTATCTAAAACGAGGAGAAGAAGTTACTCATTACGGATCAACCTGTTGCGTTAAACACCATTGCCGGGGGTGTGTCGAAAAACCGTTGGGGGGATTGGGATAACACACCCCTGGCTATTTTTTATGAAAACCAGTCGGTCAATTTTTTCAGGATAATCTTGTAACGTTCAAGCCCCATGACCGCATTCAAGGAGATGATTATGGAAGACAGAGATTTTGGGTTCGGCATGTCTGAAGAACAAAGCAGTATGAAAGATACTGTTGCGAAGTTGGTCAAGAGTATGGTTTCGGGGAATCCCGCCCATGATATGGATGAAGCCAGAAAGCTTCCCCGGGAGATCATAGACAAGGTTTGGGAACTGGGAGCAACGGTGTCCACTGTACCGGAAGAATACGGCGGATACGGCATGGAATATTCTCCCATTATGAATGCCATTTTTGTCGAGGAACTTGCCGCAGGCGACATGGCGCTGGCGATCGCGTCAACCCTGCCCGCAACCTTCATCTACACCATTTTGCAGATGGGCACCGATGAGCAAAAAAAGAAGTATTTGCCGTTGTACTGCACTCCGACATATCAAGCCTGTACCGTAGCGATCAATGAGCCACTGTTCAGATTCGACGCCGTTTCACTGGAAACAAAAGCCGTTAAAAACGGCAGCAAATATATCATCAACGGCAAAAAGTGTTTTGTCCCGATGGCCAAGGATTCCGGCCACATGCTGGTGGCAGCCGACATCGACGGGAAGATGGATTTGTTTATTGTGGAAGGGAACAATCCGGGTCTCAAAATCGGCGAGCGGGAAAAAAATCTGGGGATGTATGCTCTGGAAAGTTTTCCGGTCGTGCTGGAAAATTGTGAAGTCCCTGATGATGACCGTGTCGGCGGAGATAACGGATGTGATTACAGCAGATTCCTGCAGAAAACCCGTATCGCCATGTCGGCTATCGGGACCGGCGTTTCGCGCGCGTCGTACGAATACGCGCGGGAATATGCCAAAGAACGTATCCAGTTCGGTGAACCGATTGCCAGCCGTCAGGCCATCGCTTTTATGATTGCGGAAATGGCCTATGAGGTGGACGCCATGAGGTTGATGACCTGGAAAGCCGCATCGGCTCTTGAAGCCGGCCGCGACGCAAAGAAAGAGGCGTATCTGGCAAAACTCTACGCCGGCGAAATGACCATGAAACTGACCGATTTCGGTGTGCAGATTCTGGGCGGACACGGTTACATTCGGGAAAATCCGGTGGAACGATACTATCGCAACGGCAGAGGCATCGCCATTCTTGAAGGCATGGCCACGGTATAGGAGGTAAGACGATGATTAATCTCGAAATGACACAAAAGATGATGGATGTAAAAAGCGGCATGAACAACATGGCGTCAAGCATGCTTCGGCCCGTTTCAAGACATTACGATGAACACGAACATGAATACCCTAAAGAACTGGACGTATTCCGTTCAATAAAAATCATGAGCCGTCCGAAAAAGAAAAAAGAGGGCGGAGAAACAAAACCGGACAAACCAGGCGCCAAAAAACTGGGGGCCAATCTTTCGATGGTCATCGTCATCGAAGAGATGTGCTGGGGAGACCTGGGACTGTTGTTGTCACTGCCGAACGCGGGATTGGGAAACGCAGCGATTGCGGCGGTTGCAACCGACGAGCAGATGGAAAGGTTCGGCGAAAAATGGGCATCCATGGCTATTACCGAACCCGGTTCCGGTTCCGATTCCGGATCCATCACGGCCAGGGCCACCTTGGAGGGTGACGAGTGGGTGCTCAACGGCGAAAAAATATTTGTCACATGCGCTGAACGCGCTGAAGTGGCGGTCATCTGGGCAACGGTGGACAGAAGCGCGGGCAAAGCCGGGATAAAATCATTCGTGGTGGAAAAAGGACGCCCCGGATTCAAACTGGAAAAACTGGAGCATAAACTCGGTGTTCGCGCCTCGGACACTGGCACTTACGTTCTCGATGATTGCCGCATCCCCAAGGACAACATTCTGGGAAGCGCGGAAGTCAAACAGTCAACCGAAGGCTTCAAAGGCGCTATGAAAACCTTCGATAACACCCGCCCTCTGGTTGCGTCCATGGCGCTTGGCGTAACCCGGGCATCTTTGGATTTTACACAAGAAAAAATGGAAGCAAGCGGCATCACGCTTGATTATGAAAAGAATCCGAATAATCTGAGTGCGATGGAAAAAGAGTTTTACCTGATGGAGGCCCACCTGGACGCCATGAGGCTGCTCACCTGGCGTGCCGCCTGGATGATGGATAACGGTGAATTCAACAATCTGGAAGCGTCCATGTCCAAGGCTAAAGCGGGGCGTTACGGCACGTTCATCTGTCAGAAATGCTGCGAGCTGCTTGGACCTTTGGGCTACTCCTGCGAAAACCTCGCTGAAAAATGGATGAGGGATGTCAAAATTACCGATATCTTCGAAGGCACCGGTCAAATTCAGCATCTAATTGTGGCCAGAAATGTTCTCGGATATTCCAGCAAACAACTGAAATAAAATTTTTTCTCCTTGCTTAAGAAAAATGCCTGCGCGTTGTACTTGCGCAGGCATTTTTCAATTTTTCAACCACTCTTCCCCGTGAGGAAGATTAAAAAAACACCCCTTCTTTTTAACCAGGGCACTCATTTTCTTATAATTTTTCACTGGACTGTACGATATTGAAACGGATATGATATGCTATATTGAGGGGTATTTATGGCAGATCAATCCAAAATAGGAATGGAATTTCCCGCATCCACTTTCATCATTGAGAAAGACAAAATTATTGAATTTGCCATCGCTGTTTCTCAAAAAGAAATGAAGAATCAGATTCATCCTGTTTATCATGATGAAAAGGCCGCGAAAGCAGCCGGTTATGAAGGCATTCCCATACCTCCCACTTTCCTGACGAGTTCTTTTTTCTGGACAGGCGACGGACTGACAGGCATGGTGACCGCCCTGGGAATCAATTTAAAAAGACTTCTGCACAGGGAAGAAGAGTACGAATATTTTTGCCCTATCCATGCGGGTGATATCATCACCCGGAAAATGAAAGTTGCCGATATCATTAAAAAGGGGAAAGGGGCTAGAACTCTTGATATGACTATTCTGGAAGTTGAATATATCAATCAGCGCAATGAGTTGGTGGCAAAATCCCGCACAACGTTAACGGAAATATAGAAAGATGACCGGGCAACATAATACAATTGAAATCGGGAGCGAGATGCCGGAATACATTTCTCTTCCGATTACCAGAACCCATCTGGTGCGCTATGCAGGAGCATCCGGGGATTTCAATCCGCTACATCATGATCAGACATTTGCCAACACCATCGGTTTACAGAATGTCATTGCCCACGGCATGTTTATCATGGCCATCGCAGGGGAAGCCATCACGTCCTGGATCGGGAACAAAAATATAAAAAAATTCCACTCCCGTTTTTTGGCTAAGACAGAACCCGTTGACTGGGATAATTTTGAAAATACAAAAGACAGGGCAACCATCGTGGTAAAAGGAAAAGTGATCAGACTATTTGTTGAAAACGGCGAAAAATTATTCGAATGTAAAATTGTCGCCGAGAATCTGCTGGGCAGCAAAAAACTGTCGGGATCGTTCATCGCAGTCGTGACCGGAGAACCTCCTCGCGATGTGAACGAATAAGAGGTTTTATGAAGAAACGTATTCTCGTTGTTGATGATGATGCTGTGGCGTGTGAATTTCTCGAAGAAACGTTGAAACGTGACGGTTACGACGTCACCCTCTGCAGTTCCGCCTGGGAAGCTCTCCGGCAAAATATTGCCTCCTATAATTTGGTCATGTCCGATATTCGCATGTCCGGTATGGACGGACTGCAATTGCTGGAAGAACTCCAGAAACAATCGCCGGATCTGCCGGTGATACTGATGACCGCTTACGGCTCTCTGGAAACCACAATGGCCGCTGTCAACAAGGGAGCATGGGACTATATCAGCAAGCCATTTTCTCCCGAAGACTGCCGCACGCTTGTCCGTAAAGTGCTGGAGTTAAGAAAACTTCGGCACAAGGGGATGAAACTGCAGCCCGCAAAGGTCGAAGAGTCAAAATTCATCGGTTCGTCGGCCATGATGGTCGACTTCTATAAACAAATCGCCCGCATTGCCGATTCCTCCGCCAGCGTCCTGATCGAAGGAGAAAGCGGCACAGGAAAGGAATTGACCGCACGCTCGTTGCATAATATGTCCTCCCGCCGCGAAAAGCCCTTCATCATCGTTCATTGCGGAGCCATTCCCGATAATCTGCTGGAATCGGAACTTTTCGGATACAATAAAGGCGCATACACAGGCGCCAGCCATCAGCACACCGGGCTTCTGGAGACTGCCGAAGGCGGCACGGTATTTCTGGATGAAATTACGGAAATGTCCACAGCGTTGCAGGGTAAATTTCTGCGTTTCATGCAAAACGGAGAACTTCGAAAAATCGGCGACAATGCCGTTCGCAATGTCGAGGTGCGTGTTGTCGCCGCTGCCAATAAAAAAATAGATGACGAGGTGAAAAAAGAGAATTTTCGCCTCGATTTATTATACCGATTTATTGTGCGGTTGCGCATTCCTCCTTTAAGAGAACATAAAGAAGACATTCCGCTTTTGACGGAAGCCTTGCTGAAAAAGTTGGGAGATACAAACGTAAGCGTTTCCCCGGATGCAATGGAGATGTTCATGGCTTACGATTGGCCGGGCAATGTTCGGGAGTTGGAAAATGTCCTTCAGCAAATTATGCTTCTTTCGCCTTTTGATGAAATCCTCCCCGAGAACCTGCCGGAACGTTTTCATAGTTCGACAGACAGGAAAGACATACTAAACGGTCCCGGATTATCCCCTCTCGAAGAAGCGGAAAAAGAAAAAATACTGCAAACGTTGAAGGAAACGTCCTGGAATCAGTCCCAGGCGGCAAAACGGCTGGACATTGACAGAAAGACTCTCCGGACAAAGATACGTCGTTACAGTCTGTCTTAGGAAAAGCACTTCAGCGGGGAAAAATCATTTCAACGCCAGGACGGTTTTTTAATGAAAATGATCTGCATCCTTCAATTTGGGGAAACATAGAATAACCATTGTTCCCTGGCCGCGAGAACTTTTTATTTCCATCTGACCCCGGTGGATCTTCATGACGTCACGCACGATAGCCATGCCGAGGCCGCGCAAACCTTTGCTGGTTTTCGTGCTGTAGAAAGGCTCACAGACATTTTCCACAACATCCGGCGTCATTCCGTAACCTGTATCGCTGACGGTAATGGCCACAAAGTTTTCGCATGGAACCTCATGTGCCGACATGGTGATCGTTCCTCCCTCCGGCATGGCCTCCAGAGCATTCTGCATAACATTCATGAGAGCTGTCTGAATGCGATAGCGGTCCACATACAGAGGAGACACCGGATTCGTGATAGTGACAACGGATTCAACGTTGTTTTTTTGCAAGAAAGGCTCCATGAGGGAAAGCATTTCATGGAATATCTGTTCCACAGGCAGTGCTTCAAAGCTGGGATCGGGCAGCCGAATGGCCTTGCGCACGTTCTGAATCACGGCATCCAGTCTGAGCGTCTGCTGGACAATCAAATTCAGTTTATGTTCGACGTTTTCCGGCAAGCCGCCCTTTTCCAAAAGCAGTTTCGCCAATCCAGCGATGGAATGAAGGGGCGTCCCCAGATCATGCGCCAGATTGGCCGTCAGTTGTCCCAACGTGGTTAATTGCTTCAAATCCGTAACCTGTTTCTGCAGTTGGAACACCTTGATGGTTTCTTCATGAACCCGTTTTTCCAGATGTTTGGTGAGTTCCTGATTTCTTTCCATGACGTCCTGGATCTCATCAGCCATCATATTAAAGTGTCTGGATATCTGTCCCCATTCGTCTCGATGAACAATGGGGATACGATTATCATATTGACCTTCCTGAAATTCATCGATAGCGTGGATAATTAACTTTAATGGTTTGCCAATGATCCAGCGATAACTCAGGCCAAGAACTACAAGAATGAAAATTAATAGGCCGGCGCTGCTGATAATTAAAAGCCGGCCAGCCCGATGTACAATTTCTTCATTGGCCCGCGAAAAACTGATGATACCAATTACAATGCGCACACTTTTCGTGTTTCCAGCAACCGGATAAAGCAGTCCCAACGCCGGTCCGTTTTCCGTCATTATTTTCATATAATGCAGCTTATTTTTCTTCATAACTGACATCACAATATTATCCGCCCATTGATACGGATCACGACTCGCTCCGGCTACATAGTCAAAATGTTTTTGACCGATATCGAAGATGTCAATCCTGGCCAAACGACCGTCAGCCTGTAAATGATCATGAAGAGCGGATTCAAGGGCCTTCAGTCCTTTTTTGGTCGGAAAATCCTGGTAAAAAGTACTGACTGTTTCAGCGACATCTTTCAATCTTTTCGCCTGCTGTTCAACTAATATTCTTTCCAGAGCGGCGAGCTGAATAATTCCCCAAACACCCATGGTCAATGCAAGACCAGATACAATAAGAACAAGCAACTTTGATCTTACCGTCAACCTGTTGTTGAAAGCGGTGATCTTTTTCAGAATTGTCTTAACCATATGCGAGGGTATATCAAAGACAAAAACAATTATCTACAAAACTTGAACACAGAAACTTGAAAACGACAGGAAAGAGCTTCATCCCGTTTCGTCGGGATTTTTTTTACCATAGCTCTATAAACCTGATATGGTTCACCTCAAGATCCCCTAAAGTTCAAATTGGCCAACTATCAGTTTGATTCAAAACCCGAGTCTATTCATTCAGGGAATAGTTTCCAAAAGCCAAAGGCTTTTGAACAGTTCGACTTGCTCTGCAAATTTCGCAGTACTCATTTCTAAAAAGTCTTCACTAAAAAGAAGGGATAGATCACAACCTATCCCTTCTTTAGAACCAGAAAAAGATTTTACTAACTTATTTTGCGGCGGGAGCAGCGGGTACTTCGGATTCCGCATCTTCAACGATTTTTTCATCTTTCTTTGATGATTTCTTAGACTTTTTATCCTTTGACTTCTTCACGTTTTTTTTCTTTGATTTCTTGGTTTTGTCTTTTTTTACATCACCTTTCTTGATGTCATCTTTTTCAATATCAGCAACCTTAACTGGCTCTGATGTGTCCGGTACCTCTGCTTTCTCAACGGCAGCAACTGTCATGGAAAATGAGAAGATTAATGCAACAACCAACAATACAACTTTTTTCATTTGAAATTCCTCCTTGATCAATTTTTATTTTATTGCAACATCACCCTCATTGAGGGACACAAACAAAAGTTCAATAATCATGTCGCCAGGACACATTTATTTAAGTTGGAATATTGTTTCTATCTTTAAAAGTTAGGTGGATACGTTTGTCGTTCACGCATTAAAGCAATTTACATGCCAGTACAAAGACAGTCTTTATTTGTTGCATGTATCTGAAAATACAAAAGTTAAATTTATTAAGTCACGCCATGAATGTTTTTTATTAAAGAAATGCGGGGAATAATTCCCCATCGGAGAGGATTTATTCCTCAGCATAGAATTATTGACCGTTTCTACTCTTTCATGTTACCCCATTAAAAAATCGAATGATCTTTATGCAAAAAGAAAAAAACGAAAACGATATTATTGTGATTGGCGCAGGAGCTGCCGGAATGATGGCGGCCGGTCGTGCCGGTGAATTGGGTGCAAAAGTATTACTCCTTGAAAAAACCGATGACTGCGGCAAAAAAATTCTGGTCAGCGGCAAGACGCGCTGCAACTTGACCAATGCAGCCGAACTGAACCATTTTATTGCCATGTATGGCGATAACGGCCGTTTTCTTTTCAGCGCCTTTCATCATTTTTTCCGTACGGAACTGCTTGATTTTTTCAATCATCACGGTCTGGCGACCAAGGTGGAACGCGGTGGACGGATATTTCCTGTGTCCGATGATGCTCATGATGTCGTGCGTATCTTCAAAAAATACCTTTCCGAAAATAACGTAACTCTAAAAGTGAACACTAAAGTAACCGGCATCACCATGAAGGACGATTCCGTTTACGGCGTGAAGACAAAGGACCAAGATTATCGCTGCAAAGCTGTCGTTCTGGCCACCGGCGGGGCCACCTGGCCTTCCACCGGTTCCACCGGCGACGGTTACAAAATAGTCGCTGCGTGGGGACACAACATCGTCAAACCGAAACCGGCGCTGGTGCCGCTGATTGTACGGGAACAGGAGCTTGCTCAATCCATGCAGGGAGTGAGCCTGCGCAACGTACGCGCCACGGCTTTTCAGGGCGAAGCGGATTCCATCGATTCCCGAATGACGCCCGATTGCATTTACGGACGGGGAGAAAAAAAATCGCCCCGGCATCCCGTTATTGAAAGCCGTTTCGGGGAAATGCTCTTCACCCACTTCGGACTGGGCGGCCCGATCATTTTATTAATGAGCCTGTCCGTCGTTGAAGCCCTGGAGAAAGGTCTGGTTTCCGTATTGATCGATTTAAAACCGGCGCTGACCCGCGAACAACTTCACAAACGGCTGCAACGGGATCTGGACAATTTCAGCAAAAGAAAAATTTCCGGCATCCTGAAAGAATATCTGCCCGCCAAGATGATTGAACCATTTATTGGGCTTACCGGAATCAACAATGAAAAACTGGCGCATCAGATAAACGCCGCGGAAAGAGGAAAGATTGTTGAGATTTTGAAAGCGCTGCGTTTCAACATTAAGGCGTCTCTGCCGCTGGAAAAGGCAATCGTTACGGCTGGCGGTGTTTCGTTAAACGAAATAGATCCGCGCACGATGGCTTCCAAATTGATCAGCGGACTTTTCTTTTGCGGCGAGGTGATGGATATTGACGCCGATACCGGCGGGTACAATTTGCAGGCCGCTTTCTCTACCGGTTACCTGGCCGGTGAAAAAGCCGTCGAATACATAAAGGCATCTTAAATATCTCCGGCATTACAATTCAGGCGCAACGGACGGAACCAGACAAACAAACACAATGGTTTCTTTCCCGGTGTTTCTGATCTGATGTTCTTCACCGGCCGGCATGAAAATGACACTCTCCGGATCGATCGGATTCCACTGGCCGTTGCCGTAAACCTCGCCGGAACCGGCATGAATAAAAATCTCATGTTCCCATGGATGAGAATGTTTCGGCGTAAATCCTCCCGGAGCGATTTCGAAAACCCGCATACAAAAATTGCTCGCGCCGTCAGCCTTGCCCGTAACCACTCGTCCGGCAACGCCCCTGGCCGAATCCTTGTCAAAATGAGTTGGTGCGACCGTTTTATAATTGATCGACTTCATAAGGGACTCCCTTGTCAACCGGTTAATAATGCAAACACTTCGCTCAATGTCGGATGGGGCAGCACCCAACCTTTCAACTGCTTTTTCGTCATTTGATTGGATACTATCAGTGCAAGCGGAACAATCAGTTCCGCCGCGTCTTCACCGACAATGGTCGCGCCAATCAGTTTATTCTGATGAAAAACTGCCTTGACAAATCCCTGCCCCGTCAATTCTGCGCGGGCAATAATATTGGCGCTGTATGGAGATTTGACGACTTCAACGGACAGGCCTTCTTCCCCAGCGCGTTTTTGGGTATAACCCACCCGCGCAATCTGCGGATGGCTGTAAACGACCGAAGGGATGCAATCTTCGTTATAGGCAAAGTCATCTCCTCCGAAAATACGTTCCACAGCGAATTTTGCCTGCTGCATCGCCCGGTGCGCCAGCATCATCCCGCCGGTAACATCGCCCACTGCGTAAATGCCGGCAACACTCGTCATCATCTTTTTATCCACCTTGATTCCGGCTTGTGTATATTCAATTCCGCATTTGTCCAATTCTGCCGTAAATAATAACGGTTTTCTGCCTGTGCAAAGGAGCGCATAGTCGGCGCTGATCTCCAAGTGCTTGCCGTCTTTTTGCGCGACCATTGCCACAGAACTTCCCGTATCCTTCAAGCTCTCCAGTTTTGTCGATGTATGAATAACAACACCCATTCTGGTTAATTCCTGTTTGAGCAGATCGGCGCATTCCTGATCCTCCAGTGGAATGATCGTATCGAGGATTTCCACCATGGTCACTTTTGTCCCCAACTCGGCGAAGAAGGTGGCAAACTCCGCACCGATGACACTGCCGCCGACAATGATGATGCTCGAAGGAAGCGCATTTAAATTCAAAACGCCGTCCGATGTTAAAATCCTTTCGGAAAGATTAATTCCCGACAGCACCTGCGGAATGGAGCCCCAGGCCATCAAGATATTTTGAGTTGATAAATTTTCGCTTTTCCCTGATGAATCCGTAAAACGAACTTCCGAAGGAGAAATAATTTCTCCAACACCTTGTTTGATTTCCGCACCGGCATCGTTGAGCATTTTTTGCGCGCCCAGAGCGGACACCTTCACAATCTGCTGTTGGTGTTTTTTGACGGCGGGAAAATCGACGGATGAATCCGCGATGTTGATCCCCATCCTTTTGAGTTTTTTCAGATCCGCGTAATATTTGCTACAGGAAAGCAGAGCTTTGGTCGGAATGCAGCCCCGGTGTGTGCAGGTCCCGCCCCAACCTTCTTTTTCGATGATCAGGACTCTTTTTTTCTTTTTCGCCGCCATTTCTGCAGCAGTCAATCCGCCCGGTCCTCCGCCGATAACAATCAAATCATATTTTTCGGACACGTTTGTACCTCGCAATTTATAAAGACATTTTTATTAAAGACAAATCAGATTCACCATTCACCCTGCTTTTGCCGCGTGATAGGAGCTGCGCACCAGCGGTCCGGACTCTACATGCTGAAAACCTTTTTGATAAGCGATTTCTTTGAACTCGGCAAATTCGTCCGGATGATAATATTTGGCCACCGGCCAGTGTTTCAGCGTCGGCTGCTGGTATTGCCCGATCGTCAGGCGTTTGCAGGAAACCGCTGCCAGATCATCAATCAATCGCAAAATATCATCACGGTTCTCGCCGAAGCCAATCATAAAACCGCTTTTGGATACAACGGAAGACGGACCGATATTTTTAAGAAGCTTCAGCGAAACATCATAATTACCCTGCGGCCGCAATCGCGTAAACATCGGTTTCACAACTTCCATATTGTGGTTGATAACATCGGGCTGGACGTCAATCACCTTTGTAAGTGCCGACGGATTCCCCTGAAAATCGGGAATCAATACTTCTATTTTGCAATGTTCAACAGTTTTGCGCAGCCGCCTGATACAATCAGCAAATACGTGCGCACCGCCATCGCGCAAATCATCGCGGGTAACGGACGTGATCACCACATACTCCAGTTTCATTTTCTGCACGGCATCTATTAGATGATTAATTTCATTTTCGTCAATCGCTGCGGGTTTGCCGTGCTCAACATTACAGTAAAGACAGTTGCGTGTGCAGATATTGCCCATGATCAGAAAAGTCGCCGTGCCGCTTGCAAAACACTCCGCCATATTGGGACACGCCGCTTCCTGACAGACGGTATGCAACTGCAGATCGTTCAAAACTGATCGTATCTTCCGGCATTCATTGGAAAACGGAGGTCGTACTTTTAACCAGTCAGGTTTGCGGATGATTGACGATTTCTCATTTAATGGATTCATAGATTATTCTGCATGACGCGTTATCGCACATAGAAAGATTACCCCGGCTCCTGAGAGTCGCCTCGCAATGGCGCTTACGATTTTTTCCAGCAGACATCCGGTTTACGCGCGGCCAAGACTTCGTCAAGCCGACTCACCGGGGTTGATACGGGTGCGTTCTTGACGCCTTCGGGATTTTCCTTGGCCTCGCGGGCAATGGCAATCATGGCATCGCAGAACGTATCCAGCGTCTCTTTTCTTTCCGTTTCGGTCGGTTCGATCATTATCGCTTCCGGCACAATCAGCGGGAAGTAAATGGTCGGCGGATGATAACCGTAATCAATCAACTTCTTCGCGATGTCGCTGGTATGCACCGAGCTTTGAGCAACCTGTCTGTTGCCGGAAAAGACGCATTCATGCATGCAGACCCGGTCATAAGGCAAATCAAAATACGGTTTTAATCGCTCCTTGATGTAGTTGGCATTGAGCACGGCCATTTCCGTGGCATGTTTCAAACCGTCAGCTCCCAGTGACCGGATATACGTGTAGGCTTTAACAATGACATTGAAATTTCCATAAAATGCGCGGACACGGCCGATACTGTCCGGAAATTTTTCCGACCATTTGAATTTATCATCTTTCCGAATAATGCGGGGGACCGGGAGAAAATCAAGCAGCGCATTGCTTACGCCTACCGGCCCGCTGCCCGGACCGCCTCCGCCGTGCGGTGTGGAAAAGGTTTTGTGCAGGTTCAGTTGAATCACGTCGAAGCCCAGATCGCCGGGTCTAACTTTACCTAAAAAAGCGTTGGCATTGGCGCCATCGCCGTAAAGCAGGCCGCCTTTGCCGTGAACAATGGCCGCCACCTTCTCGATATTGCGTTCGAAAAGTCCCAGCGTGTTGGGATTGGTCAGCATCAGGGCCGCCACATCCTCCGTCATCAGCGATTCCAGATGCTCAATATCCACACCGCCTTCGCCGTTGGATTTCAGTTCCCTGATCTCAAAACCGCAAAGAGCGCTGGATGCCGGATTCGTCCCATGCGCTGCATCCGGTATCAGAATAATTCTGCGTTTCTGGCCCTTTTTCTCAAAATATTTTTTTATCATCATGACGCCGGTCAATTCGCCATGCGCGCCTGCCGCCGGCTGAAGCGTAAATTCCGCCATGCCGAAAATCGCGCATAGGTACTTCTGCATGTCATAAAGCAGCCGCAGATTGCCCTGAGCGGATTTGACATCAGCATAAGGATGCAATCCGGTAAAACCGGGCAGAGCCGCAGCATTTTCATTAATTTTGGGATTGTATTTCATCGTGCAGGACCCCAGAGGATAAAATCCCAGATCGACGCCGAAATTACGGCGCGACAAATTGGTATAATGACGGACCAGGTCAATTTCCGCCACTTCGGGCAAATCCAGATCGTCCCGCAAATATTGACGGCCGATCGCCTGTTCAATATTGATGGAAGGAACATCGCTCGCGGGAATACCCGCGGCAGCGCGTCCGGGTTTGCTTATTTCAAAAATTAATTCCATTCCCCATCCCCTATTTCACAATGTCAGCGACCTTATCCATATCTTCTTTGGAAATCATTTCCGTGGCGCAGAAAAGCAATGCGTCTTTCAGCTCCGGATAGTCCTTCTCCAATTCATACCCGCCGATGATTCCTTCTTTTTTCAGTTTTTTATTTACTTTCGCGGCATCAGGACAACGCAAAACAAATTCATTATAAACCGGCGCGGAAAAAACGTCTTGCCAGCCTGGAAGTTCCAGCAATTTATTTTTCAGATACCGGGCTTTATAAACGTTGAGCTCGGCCAGTTTTCTGAGATTTTTGCCCAGAGCGGCCAGGTAAACTCCCGCTGCCAGCGCGCACAGCGCTTCGTTGGAACAAATATTGGATGTCGCTTTTTCGCGGCGGATATGCTGCTCGCGCGTCTGAAGAGTCAACACGAATCCGCGCTGACCTTTTTTATCCACGGTTGCGCCCACAAGCCTTCCGGGAATGCGGCGCATGTATTTTTCTTTGGCGGCAAAAATCCCCAGATAGGGTCCGCCGTAATTCAGCGGATTGCCGAAGCTCTGGCCTTCGCCCACGACAAAATCAGCGCCCTGGGCTCCTGCGGGCTTCAGAAGGCCCATAGACGTCCCCTCCGTAAAACCGGCCACCAGCAAGGCTCCCTTCTGATGAGCGGCATCAACAGCCGGCGCGATATCTTCGATCACACCGAACACATTCGGGCTTTGCACAATTACCGCGGCCGTCTGATCATCCAATTTTTTTTGCAGAGCATCCGGATCAATCTGGCCGGACGGCATATAAGGGATTTCCACAACCGTATAGCCGTTGGCCCAACAGTAAGTCCGCAAAACCTGCCGGTATTCCGGATGCACCGAACGGGCAACGATCATTTTATTACGATTGGACATTTTCGCGCAAAGCACCGCGGCTTCGGCCGTGGCGGAAGCGCCGTCGTACATGGATGCATTGGCAATTTCGGTGCCGGTAAGACGGGCGATCATGGTCTGATATTCGTAGATCGCCTGAAGAATGCCCTGGCTGATTTCGGCCTGATAAGGCGTATAGGCCGTATAAAATTCCGCGCGCCCTACAATATGACCGACGACCGCCGGGATATAGTGATGATATGCGCCCGCGCCGGTTAACGTCACCTGCGGCATTTTATTTTTTTGAGCCAGTCCGCCCATGCATGACAGTGTCTCCATTTCGGAAAGCGCCGGGGGAATATCGGGAATGTGTTGCAATCTGAATTTTTCCGGGATATCGGCAAATAGTTCGTCGAGGCTTGAGATGCCGATGACCGACTGCATTTGAGCAACGTCATCGAATGTGTGGGGACAGTAATCCATATCGTTTTTTTCTTTCTTTAATGTTTATCTTCCTGCAGCATTTCATCATACTGATTCGCGGTCAGCAGCATATCCAGTTCTTCGGGTTTGGACAGGCGCATTTTGACGATCCAGCCATCACCGAAAGCATCCTGATTGATCAGCTCCGGCGTTTCTTCCAAGACCGTATTGACATCAATCACCTCTCCACTGACGGGCGCAAAAACATCGGACACGGATTTGACGGATTCGACTACGGCCACTGTTGCATGCTGGACCACCTTTCTTCCAATTTCCGGCAGGTCGACAAAAACAATATCGGTGAGCATTTCCTGAGCATAATCGGTGATGCCGATAATGGCTGTCCCGTCATTGTAGTAGATCACCCATTCATGATCGCGGGAATAATATCTGTCATTCGGGTTTGGCTTGGACATAATGCCCTCCTTATTGTTATTTTAACCGTTTATAAAATGGCAGTTTAACGACCTTGGCCGCCGTCATTGTATCGCGAATCGCAATTTCCAGTTTTGTATCCGGTGCACAGTAATCAATATCGATGAATGCCAGAGCGATAGCCTTGTTCAGCGTGGGCGAAAACGTGCCGGATGTGACAAGGCCGATTTCTTTTCCGTCGCAGAAAACTTTATAACCGTGACGCGCGATGCCGCGTCCGGTCATTTCCAGGCCAGCCAGCTTTTTTCTGATTCCGGAACTTTGCTTGGCTCTCAGAGCCGCAGACCCGACAAATTCCTTTTGCGCATCGACAATCCACCCATAGGGAACCTCCAGCGGACTGACGGACTCGTCCATGTCCTGTCCATTGAGCATCATGCCTGATTCCAGTCGTAACGTGTCACGGGCGCCCAACCCGCAGGGTTTCATGCCCTGTTTTGCGCCCTCCGTCATCAACCTGTCCCATATTTGGCCTACAACGTTTCCCGGCGCATAAATTTCAAATCCGTCTTCACCCGTGTAGCCGCTGCGCGATACAATCGCATCAAATCCCGCGACGTGAGCTTTGCAAAAATGATAGAAGCGCACATTTTTCAAATCAGCATCTGTTATTTTCTGCAAAATCTCTTCCGAAGACGGCCCCTGTAAATCCAGCTTACCCGTTTCATTGCTGATATCTCGCAATGCGCAATCAAACTTTTTATCCGTCTGAATTCTGTTGATCCAGGCCCAGTCTCTGTCTTTCGGCGTAGCGTTGGTGACGAGCATATAGTCATGCTCATCCATTTTATAAACGGTTAAGTCATCGATAACGCCACCTTCTTCATTGAGCAGCGCGGATAATTTAACCTGTCCGATTTTCTGATCAGCCAGATTTCTGGTCAAAACCAATTGCAGAAGATCAAGCGCCTGCGGTCCTTTGACCAGTATTTCTCCCATATGGCAAATATCAAAAAGTCCGGCAGCGTTTCTGGTTGTTCTGTGTTCGTCGATGACGTTGGTATACTGGACGGGCATGGCCCAGCCGCCGAAATCAATAATTTTGGCCTTCAGGGCGACATGCTTTTCGTATAATGGCGTTTTATTCAATTTTGATTCATCCAATCTTTAAAAAATATACGGCAATCACTCAGGTAAAAAGCATGCCCGTGAAAACTATAATTTCCGGAAAAAAAATATCCCTGAAACAACCCGACCGCATGTCAGATTCCGGGAATCTTTCATCCTTGCAAAAAGGATAATACAATACTTCAAATACCGGATTTAGAGCATAAAACCGGCTTGTCCGGAAAAAATCATTTCGCAGGGGAATATATCCATTGCACCTGTGATGATTGCTTTTTAAAAATTACTATAAGTAAAAATATATTTCAATAATGAATACTGAAATAATCTTGTATCAATCCCGTGTCGTAGCAGATGCCCTTCAGAGCACTCCACTCCCGGGATCGCGGCTTACATTTCCTATAGTCAACGAGTTTTAGGATCAGCGAGTGTCACCCCATTTCGCTTCACTTCAGGGATAATTCCACTAACGCTTCGAGCTGCGCTACGCTTGCTCTCAGCGAGTGTCATTATTATTCTTTAAACAGTTTTTCAAAAAACAGTTGCTTGCTCTTGGGATAATAAATGTCGCCATAATCAACGATCAATTTCCCGTCAAGATGATCAATCTCGTGTTGGACAACACGAGCGATATAATCCAGATATTTCTTGTTGACTTTGCCTCCCTTGGCATCCAAGGCACGTACTTTTATTTCAGGAAATCGACTGACCTCGACCTGCACATCCGGACAGGACAGACACCCTTCCGCCCCGATGACCTTTTCTCCGCGTTCCTGGGTAATCCGCGGGTTGATGAGAACTTCGATATCATCGATATCTTTTATCTTTTTTTGACCATCCTCAAAGCCTTTGACCCGGAAAACGATTATTCTTTTATTAATACCGATTTGAGGCGCGGCCAGACCCACCGCATCATCTCTTTCCATAAAAGAGTCTACCAATGCCTGAACGGCTTCCCGTCCTTCCTTATCCAGGGGCACGGGCAACTCAGCGGATTTTTTCCTTAAAACAGAAGTGTCGCGGGCGTTTAGGCCTGCTTCATCCCATAATGCTAAAACTCTTTTCGTAGACATGATACTTGCTCAAAAATTATTTTGAAAAACACTTATCACCTATTCCCCGTTATTTCAAGTCATGAGTCCCGACCGTTAGAAGCAAATAACCCAAAGGTCACTATAGGCGCACTGAAATTTGACGGACGAATTATCCGATCCCGATTTATCGGGATTGGAAATTATCCCGCGTGCGAAGCTACATGGAGATAATTGTCGCTTGCAATAAACGCGCATATTTTGCTAAACAACAAAAAGGGTGATTTTATAAAAAATATCATGAGGATGATTTATCGTTGATTAATCAAATCGTTACCAGAATTGCCAAGCGGGAGTTCGCCCGTTCACTGAAATTTGAAGATGGAAGTTCGCCGGAACTGCCTTCCTGCGCCGACAATAACCAGCGCCTTCTCTACATTCATATCCCGTTTTGTGAGGAGCTCTGTCCCTATTGCTCCTTTCACCGGATTACCTTCAAAGAACCTTTAACACGCAGATATTTTCAGGCCCTGCGCCGGGAAATCAGGATTTATCATGAAAAAGGCTATCAATTCGAAGGGGTTTATGCGGGCGGCGGCACCCCGACCGTGCTGATTGATGAACTGGCGGAAACCTTGAATCTTTCGCGGGAACTCTTTCCCATCCGGGATATATCCGTGGAAACGAATCCCAACCACCTGACCGAAAAAAATATCGACGTTCTGCGACAATGCGGCGTCAAGAGACTTTCCGTGGGCGTGCAAACCTTCAACGACGATATGCTCAAAAAAATCGGACGCTACGAAAAATACGGCTCCGGTCAGGAAATCGCCGAACGGCTGAAATATTATCAGGGACACTTTCACACTCTAAACGCCGACATGATTTTTAATTTCCCCGGACAGACGCCGGAGATGCTCGAGGCGGATTTGGCCGTTATTCTTAATTTAAACATGGATCAGGTGACCTTTTATCCCTTGATGATTTCCGACCTGACGCGGGACATCATGAAAAAAACGGTGGGCCATGTCGATTTCAGCAACGAAGAACGTTTTTATAAATTGATCGTCCGGCGTCTGGAGAAAAACTATGATTTTTCATCGGCATGGTGCTTCTCGCGGAAGGAATCGCTGGTTGACGAGTACGTTGTGGAGTTTGAAGAATACGCGGGACTCGGCAGCGGCGCCATCGGCTATCTTTACGGAACATGTTATTCCAACACGTTTGATATTGAAGGATACATCGCTTCTCTGGAAAAAGGGAAATTGCCATTGCAGGCTTCCCGCAAGTTCGACCTTCATGATCGGATGAGCTATGATTTTTTAATGAAACTATTCAGCACGAAGCTGGATATCAAAGCCATGCAGAAAAAATACGACGGGAAATTTTTAAAAACCATGTGGAAGGAAATAGCAGCTTTTGAAATCGTCAGAGCGTATCGTTATTTTGATACCTCTCTGTATTTGACGCCGTATGGCCGTTACCTGTGGGTCATCATGATGCGGGAATTTTTCATTGCCGTGAACAATTTCCGCGATTATTGCCGCAAGCAGGCAGGAGTGATGTGATATTTTGTGTCACTTCAAGCGTATGAGAAATCAAAAAAACAAGATGTCTCCCCATGACAAAAATGAATCGATAGAGCAAACTCGCATCAAAAGAGGATAACGATGGATGAACAACAAAAAGAATTGTTGAAGCAATTGCCGAAGATTGACGAAATTATTCTTCTTCTGGAGAAACAAAACATCTATGATCTGGCGCCGCACGAAATCGTCAAAGAAACCTGCCGCAGGATTGTGCAGAACCTGCGTGATAAAATCGTCAACGCTAAAAAGAAGCTTCCTGCAGAATTCATTCCCGATGCTAAAACAACCGCCAAAGAGGTGGAACAATCAATTAAAGGGTTGTACCGCTACAGCCTGCGCCGCGTCGTCAATGCCACGGGCGTTATTCTGCACACCAACCTGGGACGCGCGCCGCTTTGCCCCGAAGCTCTGGAAAGAATTATGGAAGTGGGCAAGGCCTACTCCAATCTGGAATTTGATTTAAACAAAGGCGAGCGCGGCCAACGCTACGATCATGTCAGTTCGCTGCTTTGCGCCCTCACCGGCGCAGAAGATGCTTTAATCGTCAATAACAATGCGGCGGCGGTTTTGCTGGTGCTCAATACGCTGGCCCAGAAAAAAGAAGCCATCGTCTCGCGAGGCGAGCTCATCGAAATCGGCGGCGAATTCCGCATCCCGGAAATCATGCAAAAAAGCGCAACAAAACTTCGCGAAGTGGGAACGACCAACCGTACACGGCAAAGCGACTACGAAAAAGCCATCAACGACAAAACGGGTCTGATCATGAAAGTCCACACCAGCAATTACCGCATTGTGGGATTCACCGAAGAAGCAAGTATTGAATCGCTGGTTGAACTGGGTAAGAACAGGGGCATTCCGGTCATGGACGATCTGGGCAGCGGCTGCCTGATTGATCTGGACCGCTACGGTCTGCAGCACGAGCCGACGATCCGTGAAAGACTGGCCGCGGGCGTTGACGTGGTCACGTTCAGCGGCGACAAACTTTTGGGCGGCCCGCAAGCCGGAATCATCGTCGGCAAAAAAGAAGTCCTCGCGAAAATCAAAAAGAATCCCCTGAACCGCGCCCTGCGCATCGACAAATTCACGCTGGCCGCTCTGGAAGCCACCTTGATGCATTACTTGAATACCTCCGCGGCGCCGAAGAAATTACGGGCCCTGAAGGCTTTGACCGAACCTGTTGCCGATGTCAAAAAACGCGCTGAAAAATTAATAGAAAAATTGCAAAATGAAAATTTCGATCAGTTGAAATTCTCCATCCGTGAAGATTTCGCGGCAGCCGGCGGCGGCTCCCTGCCCACGCAGCAGATTCCCACGGTTTTAGTTGCCGTCAACAACAAAAATATGACGGCTACCAGGATGGAAGAAAAACTGCGCAAGCTTGAAATGCCGATCATCGCCCGCGTGGATAAGGATGAAATCCTCTTCGACCTGCGCACCGTGGCAGAAGATGAATTTACATTCATCATTGAAGGGTTGAAACAGATAATCACCTAACATTGTCATTCTCTGTTCAGCCAAGTCTTTTTGACTTGGCTGTCTACAACACAAATACACAGTCGAGTCCAAAAGACTCGACTGAACTTAAGTCATGCGTTTCATCTGTAAAATAAATTTCAGGGGGGGGGCGGCATGAAAAAAATCTTTGCAAAGATTTCCAGCATGAATGGCGTGTATAAGGCCTTTCTGGTGTACTTTTTAATACTCCTTTTGGCATTGACATATAAATGTTTTCCCATATTCGATCAATCGGAGACCATCAACAACTTGAGTTTTTCCCATGACGGAAAGAAAATCGTGTTTGACCGCTGTCGTAATGTAGGCTGTCAGATACAGGTCTATGATTTGGCAACAGGTGAATTGGCTGCTTATAAATCGCCCCTGACAAAAAGATGGACTATGGGGAAGTACTCTTATGACGGGAAGAAAATCACTTTCTCCATTATCCCCATAAAAATTACCGGTGATCTCAATTTGAATAAGATGCAGATAGCCGTCATGGATGCTGACGGGAAGAACTTTAAAAAGGTTACCACCGGCCCCGGCGCCAAGTTATATCCAACTTTTTCTCATAACGGGAAGAAGATACTCTATGCCCGCGCGGCTCGTATCAGAGAAAAAGGCAAAACACCCGCTGCGGATTACGATGCCTGGGAAGTTGATTTGACAACCGGCAAGCAGACACAACTCTCTCATTTCGAGTATTTTTACATGGGTTACCTCTCATATTTTCCTGATGATGAAAGATTCATGTATTACGGGGAACTGCCATCAATATTTGAGGGTGAGAGATTATCTGCTGGTGGAGGAGGCTATAATCCTAGGCTGATTGAATTGGCGAAAAGAGGTATGGGTATACATGCCGTTGTCGAGATGAAAGGTAAGGATCTTATTCCAACGATGTATAATTTTGGTGACAAGGTTGTTCCCGAAAAGCCACTTCTGAGCAAAGACGGATCCGTACTGATATTTGGAAAAGCCGCTGAGGCAGGAACATTTTACCTCTATTCATCGGATGGCAATCACCGGCTTGTGGGTAGTGGTGGTTCGGTTGATTCCGCAGCTATCTCACCAGATGGGACGTTGCTGGGAATGATATCAGTTAAACTAGGCATACATATCTTTTCAGTCCCTGACGGCCAACGTCAGAAAGATCTATATGTACCATATGCAAAGAAAAAAATTGTAAATTGGAAAGAATCACATAAAGGAAATAAATATTTATACAAGATGATACCTGAAAAACCTTCACGCATTCTCAATTGATAAGAAAAGTCAAAAAGGTGTATGGATACCGGTCTTCGCCGGTAAGACATAATAAGGTAAAACCGGAGCAATAAGTTGGTCGGAAAGAGGGACGCCCTTAAAATTGTAAAATAGATAAATAAAGGATAACTGATACCGCACTCAACAAGACTCAATGTTCCCAAAGAAATATGTCAGCACCCTTTTTTCCGACTCCTTGGACAGTCTCCCGCCCGCTAAAGCAAGGCTTTTTATCTACCGGAAAGGCATTATAAAAACCGTTGACAAACTGACTGAATTATATATAATACGGTCAACACAATGACCAAGGTAATTATATGTACATTGCACAAAAACAATTGGAAAAGTTAAGAAATCTGGCCGTTCCGGGCAAGGTGGTTGTTATTTACGGCGCCAGGCGCACGGGTAAAACGACACTGCTGAAAGAATTTCTGAAAGACGAAACAAAAGATCATCTGCTGGTCAACGGAGAAGATATTACCGTCCATTCCTATTTATCCAGCCAGTCGGTGGAAAAGCTCACATCTTTTGTCGGCAACGCAAAACTTCTGATTGTTGACGAAGCGCAGAAAATTCCCAATATCGGAATAAATCTCAAGCTGATTGTTGATCATCTATCCGGTATCCGCATGGTCGTCACCGGCTCGTCGTCCTTCGATCTGGCGCGTCACACGGGCGAACCGCTGACCGGACGAAAATACACGCTCAAATTGTTTCCGCTGGCGCAAATGGAAATCGGTCAGATTGAAAGAATACATCAAACTCAAGCCCATCTGGAGAACCGCTTGATTTACGGTTCTTATCCCGAAGTCGTCTTAATGCAGGATAATCAAGGGCGGGAAAAGTATCTCAAAGAAATCGTGTCTTCTTATTTGTATAAAGATATTCTGGAGCTCGACGGCATCAGACAATCCGTCAAGATTATCCGCCTGCTCCAGCTTCTTGCTTTCCAGATAGGCAAGGAAGTATCGCTGACCGAACTGGGAACATCATTATCCATGAGCAAGAATACCGTGGAGCGCTATCTGGACCTCCTGGAAAAAGCATTCGTCCTGCATCGCTTGACCGGTTTCAGCCGCAACCTGCGCAGTGAAATCATAAAAAACTGCCGCTACTATTTTCTGGACAACGGCGTGCGCAACGCGCTGATCAACAATTTCAATCCGCTCTCGCAACGCAACGATTGCGGCGAATTGTGGGAGAATTACCTGATCATGGAAAGATTGAAAAGGCAGGAATATCTGGACACCCCGGCTAATAATTATTTCTGGCGGACTTATACCAGACAGGAAATTGATTTTGTCGAAGAGCGTCAAGGCCGCCTGTTCGGCTATGAAATGAAATGGGGCAAGGCAAAACCCAAGCCACCGAAACTCTGGCAGTCGGCCTATCCGGAATCTTCCTATGAGCTGATTAACAGAGAGAATTATCTCAAGTTTATTACTTGATGCAGGAACTGCTTTCCCGAACAGTTCCATAACTAAAATACCGGAGCAAATACTTGTTAGGGACGTCTGAAAAAATCAGTTTTATAGTGGATAAAAGCCAGAGCGGGCAGAGGCTGATTTTTCAGTGGGACAAACATTTCAATATTTAATCTAAAAGAACAAGGTGTTGACATGGCAACTGTTAAACGAATTAAATCTGATAATGTATTTCAATTAAAAATAACTCTTAATCATATTAAGCCACCGATTTGGAGAAGAGTATTGGTTGATTCAGATATTAAGCTGCCTGATTTACATAAAATTATACAGACTGTAATGGGCTGGACTAATTCTCATTTACATCAATTTATTATTGGCAATCAATATTACTCACTTCCAAGCGATGAATCATTTTACAAAGTAGTTGATTATCGCCGAATTAAATTGGATTCATTATTCAATACGCCAAAATCAAATTTTATTTATGAATATGATTTTGGGGATGGTTGGGAACATTCAATCGTTATTGAAAAAATACTGCCTCGTAAAAAAAACACTTATTATCCAATATGCATTGACGGCAAACGAAGTTGCCCACCTGAAGATTGTGGTGGCACCTTTGGTTATGAAAATCTTATTACGATAATAAACAATCCCGAACATGAAGAATATGATGAAATGATGGAATGGCTTGGAGATTATTTTGACCCGAAGGAGTTCAATATAGATGAAGTGAATGAATTCCTCCGTGAAAAAAATTTTGGTTGTGTCGAATTATTTGACTAAAAGAAGGTATTGATAATTTATAATATATTCGTTTCTATTTTTATGGAAACATGGAACGCCTTTGAGTTATCAAGTTTTTCAAAATGAAAAAGACTGGATTCCCGCCTTAGCGGGAATGACAAAATTGAGGCAATAAGATGGTCGGACAGGCGGAAAAAATAAAATTTACAGTTGATAAAAGCCAGGGCGGGCAGAGGCTGGATATATATCTCGCGCAGAGCGAGGCGGCGCTTTCGCGTTCGCAGGTGAAGTACGCCATTGAGGAAGGCGATGTGCTGGTCAACGATAAAGTTCCCAAAGTCAGCCAGCACCTCAAGGAAGGCGACGTGATTGTGCTGACCAAAAGGCCGCCGGTGGAGGCCATAGCCGTCCCGCAGGAAATGCCGCTGGACATCGTTTACGAAGACGACGCCGTTATCGTCATCAACAAACCGGCGGGTATGGTGGTGCATCCGGCGCCCGGGAATCCCGATAAAACGCTCGTCAATGCTTTGCTTTTCCACTGCCATGATTTATCCGGCATCGGCGGTGTCTTGCGTCCGGGCATTGTGCACCGGCTGGATAAGGACACGTCCGGCCTTATTGTGGCGGCAAAATCCGATGACGCGCACCGCAATCTTTCTTCGCAGTTTGAAAAACACGATGTGCACAAAAAATATCTGGCGCTCGTCTGGGGAGACGTGAAAGGCAATAGTGGAGAAATAGTTCTGCCTGTCGGCAGGCACACAAACAACCGCAAAAAAATGTCCACAAAAAGCAGACACGGCAAAGGCGCGCTCACTCTTTGGAAAGTGCGCGAACGCTTCGGCGTGGCAACGCTTCTGGATGTGGAGATTAAAACCGGACGCACGCATCAGATCCGCGTGCATTTGTCCGACCGCGGTTATCCGGTGGTGGGCGATGCCGTTTACGGCAACTCCGCCAAAATCAACACGGTTAAAGATCCCCTGCTGAAGGCAAAGATCAAGGAATTTAACCGGCAGGCACTGCACGCGGCACAACTTTCTTTCATTCATCCGCAAAAAGGCGAGCGGGTGGTATTTACCGCGGACATGCCGCAGGATCTGGCGGATTTGTGCGCTCAATTACGGACAAGCATCAAGTCAGTTGACTCAAAAAAAGATATGTGGAAGGATAAATTAAAAGGGTAATCCATGTTTCAACTGAACAAAAAGCATTCCATCCAGTATTACGAATCCTCGTTTTTGAGCGGATGCGATTTTTTGACGCATGCCTTCTGCACCAGGCTCGGCGGTCTCTCGGAAGACGATTATAAATCGCTGAACATCAGTTTCAAGGAAGGCGATCTGGAAAGCAGGGTTTTGCAGAACTGGAATCGTCTGGCCATGGCCTTTGCCATACCCCTGGAAAACTTCCTGACCTTGAATCAGGTGCACGGCGACGATATTTTTATAATCAAACCCTACGGCGATTATTTACCTTCGGACGGAGCCCTGAATTACGACGCTATTGTAACGCCCCGTGAGAACCTGGCGATCTGCATCAAAACCGCGGATTGCGTGCCGGTGTTCATCGTTGACCGGGCAAAAAAAATCATTGCGGCAGTCCATGCCGGATGGAAAGGCACCGCGCTGGAAATCAGCGCCAAAGTCGTTCGTCTTTTCCTGGACAAATACGGATCATATCCGCACGATATTCTGGCGGCCGTTGGCCCCTCGATCGGACTCTGCTGCTTTGAAGTTGATGAAGACGCGGCGGATTCTTTTCGCAATCAAAAAGATCACGAAGCGTTTTTATTCGCAGGCAATAGACCGAATAAATGGATCGTGGATTTACCGGAAGCCAACCGCAGACAGATGATCAACTGCGGCATTTCCGCAGCCAATATCGACCTTTCCCATTTGTGCACGTCCTGCCGTCAGGATTTGTTTTACTCGCACCGGGGTTCCGGCGGGATCACAGGCCGGCAGCTTAATTTCATCATGGTGAAAGGTGAGGCACCCTGCCGCGTCATGACCATCGGCGACGAATATCCAAAGATTCAGTAAAAAACATGGCTATTGACAGTATTTCTTTTCAGTATTAATTAAGATCATCGTCTTCAAAAAACGATTTCGTTTCTAAATCAATGATGATATCGCGGCGGCTAGGAGGAGGCGACGAGACGTATTGTACATACGTTGAGGAAGCCGACAACGACGCCAACAAAGATAGCGCTTGATTTTGAAATGAAATAAAGGAGTGAACAAATGATTATCGTTACAGGTGGCGCCGGATTTATCGGCAGCGCTTTTGTCTGGAAACTCAACCAGGAAGGCATTGATAACATTATCATCGTTGACCGTCTGGGAACGAGCGATAAATGGAAAAATCTGGTTAATCTTCGCTTCGTCGATTATATTCACAAAGATGATTTTCTGGAAATGGTCGATACCGATATGATGCCTTTCGACGTCGACGCGATCATCCATATGGGCGCCTGTTCCTCCACGACCGAACGCGATGCCGATTACCTATGGCACAACAATTACGCGTATACCAAGATTCTGGCCGAATGGGCGCTGGAGCACGATATTCGTTTTATCTATGCCAGTTCCGCGGCAACCTATGGCGACGGCGCAAAAGGATTTGCAGACAGCCACAAAACCATCCCCGGACTCAAACCCATCAATATGTACGGTTATTCCAAACAGGTATTCGATCTGTGGGTACTGCGCCAGAAGCTCGAAAGCAGAGTGGCTGGAATCAAATTTTTCAATGTCTTCGGCCCCAACGAATACCACAAAGGCGATATGTCCAGCGTCATTTTCAAGGCCTTTCATCAGATCAAAGAAACCGGCAAGGTCAAACTTTTCAAATCGTATAAAAAAGAATACAAAGACGGCGGGCAGATGCGCGATTTCGTTTATGTCAAAGACTGCGTCAACGTCATGTGGTGGCTTCTCCAAAACAGGAAGGTCAACGGCATTTTCAACCTGGGAACGGGAAAAGCGAGAAGCTGGAATGATTTAATTAAAGCTGTTTTTACAGCCATGAAAAAGAAAACAAATATTGAATATATTGCCATGCCTGAAGCTCTGCGGAATCAGTATCAGTATTTTACCGAAGCGGAAATGAGCAAACTGAAGAAGGCGGGTTGTCCGTTTAAGTTTTCCTCGTTGGAAGATTCCGTCTATGATTATGTAACGAAATATTTGCAGAAATCCGATCCGCATTTGGGAAAATAAATTATTCAACTTACGTCACTTCGGCGAAGGCCGGAGTCTAGACATTATTTTCGCAAAAGCGGAACAATTTTATACACTGGATTCCGGCCTCCGCCGGAATGACTAATGAGGCTTTTTACGGAGTTGTTTATGAAAAGAGAAGTTGTTTGCATCATCCCCTCGCGCTATGAATCCAGCCGGTTTCCCGGCAAGCCGCTGGCTGATTTATGCGGCAAGCCGATGATTCAGCACGTCTATGAACGCGTGGCCAAAGCCAAAGCCGTTCCCTATGTGGCGGTAGCCACCGACGACCAGCGGATATTCGATGCGGTAAAACATTTCGGCGGCAACGTCGTGATGACAGCAGGAACGCACCGTTCCGGAACTGACCGCATCGCCGAAGCGGTCAAGTCGCTTAATCTTCCCGCCGACGCGATTGTCGTCAACATTCAGGGCGATCAGCCGATATTCGAACCGACGCAGGTGGACGAAGTGATTCAGCCCCTGCTGGACGACCCGTCCATCAACATGTCCACGCTGATTTATAAAATTGTTCTGGACAAGGAAATCACCCATCCGCACGCCGTTAAGGTCGTCCTCGATCATCAGAATTTCGCGCTGTATTTCTCGCGGGCGACGATTCCGTATGTCCGGGATAAAAATCTGAGAGCCGATTATTACAAACATCACGGCATTTACGCCTATCGCCGGGATTTTCTCGATGTGTTCACCAAACTTCCCGAAGGCAAACTGGAAAAACTCGAAGCGCTTGAACAGTTGCGAGCGCTCGAATACGGTTACAAAATCAAAGTAGTCGTCACGCCCTATGATTCCGTGGAAGTGGACAATCAACAGGAACTGGAAAGAGTACGCGAGATACTCCTGGAGAAAAAATGAACCTTAAAATAATCAAAAAAACGTGTCTGCTCTTATGGATGTTTCTTCTGTTTACGGTTGCGGCCGCAATGCCGGCCGGCGCCGCCGACATGGAAAACGCTCTGATGGAATGCGCTAAAATCAGGAACAACGCCACCCGACTGAAATGTTTTGATAAACTGGCCCGTAAGCCATCCATCAAAGAAGAATCCACCGCCACAACAATCGAGAAAAAAGAGTCTGTCGCAGTCACCGCCGGAGACATGGAAACAAGCGAAGCCGCCGCAAAGCAAACGCCCTTATCCGTTATGGAAAAATACTGGGATATGAGCCTTGATCCCCGTAAGGAAAGAAATATTTTTGTCCTCTGGCCGTACCGGCCCTGCTATTTTCTGCCGCTGGCGTATAATTTTTCACCCAACAAGGATGCCGCGCTGGATTTCGATCCCGACGCCAAGGCAAAACACAATGAAGTAAAATTTCAACTGAGCTTCAAGTTTAAACTCTGGCGAGATATTATCAGGGATCATACCATAAAAAATATTATCGAAAAAAGTACCGGCATCCGAGGGGTTGATCTCTGGGTCGCCTATACACAGCAGTCGTTCTGGCAATTATATAACGATGCCTTTTCCGCTCCCTTTCGCGATACCAACTATGAACCGGAACTGCTATTGAATTTCCGCATGCAGCGGGAGATCCCCTATCTTTTGGGAACAAAGCTGCAGTTTGTGAACATCGGCTTTAATCATCAGTCCAACGGCCGCTCCGAGCCGCTCTCCCGGAGCTGGAACCGTATTGTAGCCAATGTCGGCCTGGAAAAAAATTTTGGAACGGCTACCAATGATTCCTTCGAACTGCTGCTCAAGACGTGGTACCGGCTTCCCGAAGACGATGCCGACGATGACAATCCCGATCTTTCCAGATACATGGGATACGGCGAGTTATGGGGAACCCTCTACTGGAAAAAGCAGCGGTTCGCATTGATGCTGCGCAATAATTTACGTTCGGATAACAAAGGCGCGGTACAACTGGAATGGAGCATGCCGATGGCTTCTATCAACGAAAATCTGGCCAAAAAGATCAGCCTCTATGTGCAGTATTTCAACGGATACGGAGAAAGCCTGCTCGACTATAATAAAAACGTCAATCGAATCAGCGCCGGATTGATGCTTGCGGACTGGTACTGATTTTTGGATGCAAACGTCTAAAACACAACCGGTTTATCTTTATGAAAGAAATCATAACAGCCACGGATGACCATACAGTTGAAAGCTCTCTGGGCTGGCGGGTCGATATTTTATCCATGGATGCTTTACGATATCAGGAGAGGGACAAAACCATCACATTTGAAATCGAAGACTATTCGGACGCTATTGGAGAACTCGAGTGGACAATTTACATCCCGCCGATATGCAAATGGCAGGATGAAAACCATCCGGAAGAAATCATTGGTCAGGAAAAACTGGACGACATTATCGACAGAATCAGCACGGCATTCTGGAAACTCGACATGAAAATTAGAGGAATAGCATGATCACATCTTCTGTGAAAAGAATTTTTCTGCTGTGGTCTGATAGTTAAGGTTATGAATTAATGACGAAATTACAGGATTGCTTAAAAACGCCTTTTGTTGTATGTTTTCATAAAGGATTTTTTGAGGAAAATTGATGTCAAATCATCACTGAAACAAATCCGTATAAATCGATCAAACACAAATACTATCAATTTTCTTTTTAGGGAAGTGCTCCATGAGTTCAGATTTTTCTCTTGAATTTAAAGAAAGGTACATTCATCTAATTCATGCACCGGATTATGAAATTTCGCCGGAAAGCAATGACATCCTATGGGCTGAATTAGCCAAGGCCTGCCGCAAATATAAATGCCTGAAAGTCTTAACGGAAGGCTCCAACCAGAAAAGAAGAATTACTTCCATGGACGCTTATCAATCCGGCGCTCAAGCGGCGGAGTCCATTCCGGGAATGACTCTGGCCATCTGTATTGACGATTACACTCCTGACGACATTACTCAATTTTTTAAAAATGTTGCCTATAACAGAGGCGCCCGCATCGAATTCTTCAACGACAAGAAAAAAGCTCTCGCCTGGCTCGGCTTCGAAGACACCGAGTAAATCCCAACAAGGATTTTATATAAAGTAAAGTTATTAATTATTGTGGGCCTGAGAATATATCATGACTATTCATAGCTATTCAAAATTAGAAATTGCTACTCAGCAATTGGATACAGCGTTAATGCTTTATTTCGAAGACAAAAATTATTTCTCAGTCATAACTTTAGCAGGAGCAGCGGAAGAAATACTCGCGGTGTACCTCAAGCTTCATAAACAACCTAATGCATTTGAGGAAATGTTGGATTCATCGCTATTAATTGGCGAATTATTGTATAATTCAAAAGGTTCAAGAGACAGTATGTACAAAACAATCAATCGAGTTAAAAATGGTTCAAAACACATGAAAGGAAGAGATGATATAAATATTCAATGTAATCTAAAAGAAGAAGCGCAAAACATTCTTGATCGTGCAGTTTCTAATTTTTACACATTGATGACTTTTGAGAATCTTA
>JAGOMJ010000067.1 GCA_017993615.1 Smithella sp.
CCGATCAGCGGCAGTACTTTTTTCACTTTGAAATAGACGAGAAATTTCGACTCTTTTTTATCGGTCGAGTCGTATTCTTTCCGCTTTTTGCGGCGAAGATTTTCAATCAAAGGCGAATCCTTTTCTTCGTGCGTCATCGCGAGATAAAGTCTTTTGCCCTCATACGATCCGTTCTCTTTAAAAAGATAAACGGCAGAAGGATTGGCCTTCAGGTTGGCATGGGTGAGACGATCAGCGGCAATGAAGGCCAGCGTTTTCTCATCCATAAAATGAGGCCTGCCGTAAATCGCCGCATTGACTTTCCCGTTTTTGTCCGCCGTGGAAAGGACACCGACTCCTTTTGCTTTTTCAAAATATTCCGACAGCGTCATAATTCCTCCCTTGATTTTAATCTTCTTTGGGGTAAATTAAGTCATCCTCGTGGAATTGTAAAGGAGATAAATGATGCGTAAAAGATTCCTGATCGGTTTGGTTTTTTTGCTGGCGGGCTGCGTCGGCGTACCGGACGGTGTCAAGCCGGTGGAGAAATTTCAGCTCGAAAGGTATCTGGGCAAATGGTACGAAATCGCAAGGCTCGATCACTCCTTCGAACGCGGGCTCTCGCAGGTCTCCGCCGAATACAGCCTGAATGCCGACGGAAGCGTCAAGGTGATTAACCGCGGATTTTCCGACAAGGATAAAAAATGGAAAGAAGCCGTCGGCAAAGCGTATTTTGTGAAACGTCCCGATCAGGGTTTTCTGAAAGTCTCCTTTTTCGGCCCTTTTTACGGCTCGTATATTATTCTGGAGCTGGATCATAAAAACTATGCCCACGCGCTGGTCTGCGGTCCGAACCGCTCCTATTTATGGATTCTTGCGCGTTCGCCCAAAATCAGCGACGAGGTGAAAAATTCCCTGGTCGCCAAAGCCGCCGCGCTGGGTTTTCAGACGGGAAACCTCATTTACCCGCGACACGACTAAAAAGGGCATTAAATCTGCAAGCAATTGATATTGATAAGAATTTATAATTTATGGTGTAAATTCTGTGTGACCTTTCGGCAACTTTTCCCTTTTGACCCCAACACCGCAATAATCAGCATCTAACATATTGTTATTAAAAGATTATTTTATTTTTTCCGGATTTTTTGGCGCCTTCGGGTTGTAATCCTGCATCAAATGTGCTAAAAAAACATACATTGAAGTCAAAGAGACTTTCTTAATTTTTCGTACCACCAGATTAACCTCGTCGTTCAATAACAGCGGCAAACCAAAAATAATAAACATCAGGAGACGGATTTGAAGAATGATTCCCATCATATTTTATTTCGCTTGCCTGAAAAAAAAGACGCGCAGGCGGTAAGGCGGCTTATCGAAGATTCTCCCCCTCTGGATCTGAATTCGCTGTACTGTTACCTTCTGCTCTGCACGCATTTCGCGCCGACATCGGCAATTGCCGAGTATCATCAGGAGGTTTGCGGATTCGTTTCCGCTTATATCCGCCCGGATCAAAAAGATACCCTGTTTGTCTGGCAGGTGGCGGTCCAAAGGGATTTCCGGGGAAAATCCATCGCTAAAGGCATGTTGTTATCGTGTCTGCAGCGCGCTCATTTATCTTCCCTGCGTTATCTGGAAACGACGGTTAATCCGTCCAACTCATCATCGAACGCCCTGTTTTCCTCGCTGGCCGAATTTCTAAATGCCGGTCTGGCCAAAAGCGCTTTGTTTTCCGCGGATGATTTCGGAAAAACGTCTCATGAGGAGGAAATTCTGTATCGTATCGGGCCGTTCAACATTTCTAAGGAAGGAGAATCTATAAATGAAAACAATTAGACGACTGGAATCCGAGGTTCGCAGTTATTCGAGATCTTTCCCCGTTTTGTTCGAAAAGGCCAAGGACGCCTTTTTGTTTGACGCAGGCGGAACCCGTTATATCGATTTTTTCGCAGGCGCGGGGACGATCAACTACGGACATAACAACGAATACATGAAAAGGAAAATTTTCGATTATCTGGAAAACGACGGCATCGTTCACGGTCTGGACATGGCCACGGTTGCCAAGGAGGAGCTGCTCCTCAAAATGGAGGCCACCCTCTTCAAACCGAAAAATCTTGATTACAAGGTGCAGTTCACGGGTCCCACGGGAACGAACGCCGTGGAGGCAGCGCTCAAACTGGCCCGCATGGTAAAGAAACGCTCCAACATTATCTCTTTTACCAACGGGTATCACGGTCTGACGATGGGCTCGATGTCCGTGACCGCCAACGCCTACTACCGCGACGAGGCGTTCATCAACCGTTCCGATGTTTCCTTTATGCCCTACGACGGATATCTGGGTAAACACGTCAACACCGCCAAGTATCTGCGGCGGTTTCTGGAAGATAACAGCAGCGGGGTCGATATTCCTTCGGCCATCATTCTGGAAACGGTTCAGGGTGAAGGCGGCATTCGCGTGGCGGGGGATGAATGGCTGCGCGAGGTGGAAAAAATCTGCCGGGACTTCGATATCCTGCTGATCGTGGACGACATCCAGGTCGGCAACGGACGGACGGGCCATTTTTTCAGCTTTGAAAAGTCCGGCATTAAACCGGACATTGTTACGCTTTCCAAATCGTTTAGCGGCTTCGGTCTGCCGATGTCCGTTGTGCTGTTTCGCCGCGATCTCGATATCTGGAAACCCGGCCAGCATACCGGAACGTTCCGCGGCAACAATCTTGGCTTTATCTGCGCGTCCGTGGCGCTGGATTACTGGAAAGACGACCGCTTCTCCAAAGAGATCTTCCGCAAAGGGAAAATTCTGCACAAGCGGCTCAATAAAATCAGCGCGAAATATCCGCAGCTTCACACGGAGGTGCGCGGGCGGGGTTTTGTCTACGGAATGGGCCTGTCCACCGGCGAGATCGCCAAGAAGATTCTGACCGAATGTTTCCACAACAAACTGATTCTGGAATCGGCCGGCGCCAGAAACAACGTCATCAAATTTCTTGCTCCTCTGACGATCACGGATGAAGTGCTGGAAGAAGGCCTGGATATTCTGGAGCGCAGCATCGACAACGTTATGAAAAAACACTGAAAGGATTTCTCATGCTCGTAAGAACAATTGACGATATCCGGGGAACCCGCCGGGAGGTATTCGCCGAAAATAAAAACTGGGTCAGCCGCAGACTGCTTTTAAAAAAAGACGGCATGGGATTTTCGTTTCATGAAACGATCATCTTTGCCGGCACCGAAACGCACATCTGGTACAAGCATCATCTGGAAGCGGTTTTTTGCGTAGAGGGAGAAGGCGAGGTCGAAACGGTTGCGGACGGAAAAATCCACCGCATCACACCCGGCACATTATACGCCCTGAACGACCACGACGAACATTATCTGCGGGCCCAAAAGGATATGCGCCTGTTGTGCGTTTTCAACCCGCCGGTCACCGGGGAAGAAGTTCATCTGGCGGACGGATCCTATCCTGCGCCGGAATAGTGGAACGTCCTGCCCCCTGTCTGCAGCCGGAATTCTTTATGCGTGCGACTGCTTAAAAACGTGATGCCGGATCCATTTTTCCGCACCGATCACGATATGAACGGCCAGGGAAACAGCGATGATCAACAGCCAGTCCCTGCCGGAAATGGGCTCGCTCTGGAAAATTCTGTTCATGAACGGCGCATAGGTGTAGAGCAATTGCAGAACAATCATCGCCGCACTGCCGAATAAAACCCACGGGTTCGAGAAAACACCGATTGTGAACATTGACTTGGTCAGAGAGCGGCAGTTGAACAAATAGGCCAGTTCGATCATGATGAAAAGATTCACCGCCACGGTGCGCGCGGCCTCTACGGAATAGCCCTGCTGTTTCTGCCAGATAAAAATGCCGAATACCGCCGCCAGCATCAGGGCAATCACCAGGCATATTCTCGATATAAGCGTCCAGCTCAGGATGGGGCTTTGGGGCGCCCGCGGAGGGTAATCCATAACATCCGGCTCGCCGGGCTCAAAGGCCAGCATCAGACCCAGCAGAATCGCGGTCGTCATGTTAATCCAGAGAATCTGTACAGGTAATATGGGCAGGGTGACGCCGCTGAAAATGGCCGCCAGGATCACCAGGCCTTCACCGCCGTTTGTCGGCAATGTCCACGTGATAAATTTTACAAGATTATCAAAAATTCGACGGCCTTCCTCCACCGCCCGCGTGATGCTGGCAAAATTATCATCGGTGAGCACCATATCGGCCGCTTCTTTGGACACATCCGTTCCGGTAATACCCATGGCAATGCCGATATTGGCCTGTTTCAGCGCGGGCGCATCGTTGACCCCGTCGCCGGTCATGGCGACGATATGATTGCGCGCCTGCAAAGCTTCCACCAGCCGCAGCTTCTGTTCCGGAGCGACGCGCGCGAAAACGGATGTGTTCCCCGCTGCGGCGATCAGTTCTTCGTCGGTCAGTTTTTCAAGATCCTTGCCGGTCAGTGTCTGCGGCGCACTGTTTTGACTGCCTTTATCCTGCCCGATGTTCAGTTGGCGGGCGATTTCCGTGGCCGTGACCGCGTGGTCCCCGGTAATCATTTTAACCATAATCCCCGCCTTGTGACAGGACGCAACGGCTGCAATCGCCTCCGTGCGGGGAGGATCAATCATCCCCTGCAGTCCCAGAAATGTCAGACCGGAAAGGCAGTCTTCGACGTCCAGATTTTTCTTGTCGATTTCCTTGCAGGCCAGCGCGAGAACGCGCAGTCCTTCGCGCGCCATGGCATCCACCCTGGCGAATAAATCGTCCTTGTTCACGGCTGCCCTGCCTCCGTCACGATCAAGACCGTCGGCGCAGAAATCCAGGATTTTTTCCACCGCGCCCTTGATGTAGATGATATTTTGCCTGTCCTTTACACGGTGCAGCGTGGCCATGAACTGCCGTTCCGATTCGAAAGGAATTTCGTCAAGGCGGGGCATTTCGGCGCTGGCCGTCTCCGGCGTCATACCGGCTTTCCCGGCCACGGTAATCAGCGCGCCTTCCGTGGGATCGCCTTCAATACGCCATTGACCTTCTTCCTGAATCAGGCGCGAATCGTTACACAGCAGTCCCGCCGTCAGTGTTTGCGTTAAAACCGGCGGCAATTCCCCCGTGAATTTTTTTCCGTCACGCAAGAGGCGGCCCTCCGGTGCGTAGCCGTTGCCGTCAACGTCGTAAAAAACATCTCCCGCGAAAATTTTTTTCACGGTCATCTGGTTTTCCGTCAGCGTTCCGGTCTTGTCCGAACAGATGACCGTGGTGCTGCCCAGGGTTTCCACAGCGGGGAGTTTGCGGATGATGGCTCTTTTCTTCGCCATCCGGTTAACGCCGATGGCCAGCGTAATGGTGACGGCGGCAGGCAGTCCTTCGGGAATCGCTCCGACAGCCAGGGCTACCGCGGCCATAAACATATCCACGGCCCCTTCGCCGCGCCAGATACCCACGGCAAATGTCACCGCGGCCAGAACAAGAATGGCAATAAGAAGGATGGTGCTGAAAGAAGCGATTTTCCGGGTCAGGGGCGTGGACAGATCGGCTGCTGAAGAAATGAGCTCTGAAATACGCCCCGTCTCGGTTTTGTCGCCGGTGGCCACAACAACGGCGCGCGCCTGCCCGTAGGTTACAAGGGTCCCGGCATAAGCCATGTTCCTGCGGTCGGCCAGGATCGTCTCCGGATCGAGAGACTCTTCCTTCTTGATAACCGGAATCGATTCTCCCGTGAGGGCGGACTCGTCCACCTGCAGATCGCGGCAGCGCAAAATCCGGACGTCGGCGGGCACTTTATTGCCGGAAGCCAGTTGGACAATATCGCCGATCACAAGTTCCACCGCATCGATTTCCTGCCACTTGCCGTCGCGTAACACAGTCGTTTGCGTCGTCATCATTTTTTTCAGCGATTCGATGGCACTCTCCGCCTTCGATTCCTGCACAAAGCCGATCATGGCATTGATGATCACAACGCCGAAGATGACGGACGAATCCACCCATTCCTGCAAGAAAAAGGTTACTGCCCCGGCCGCCATCAGAATGTAAATCAGCGGTTGATGGAACTGGAGAAGAAACCGCATCAGCGGCCCTTTCTGCTTTTTCATGGTGACAGAATTGGGACCGTATTTTTCCAGCCGGTGTTTGGCCTCAAAAGGCGAAAGGCCTTTGTCCGCATCGGTATTGAGCAACGTTGTAACTTCTTCAGAGGGACAGTGGTGCCAGTGCTTGCATATAATGGATTCCATGAAGCTTCTCCTGATTTTTTTTGCCGTAACACCCTGCGAAGAGGGGTATAGCGGTGACGTCGGTTGAAGGTTCGGTAATGAGCGTGATGAACAAAAAGATTCTTAAGGTTTGTAAGCAGTGTAGCCTATGCGACGTGCATTTGTCAATTTAAACCGGACATTTTTTTGAATAACCGGCAGACATGCGGACACATTAGCAAGTTTTTTCATCCGGAATTATTTTTCCACCGCAGACCGGATGGTTTGCCGACGCTAAAATCGTTGCGCTTCCAAAACGAAAAATACAAGAAATAAGTAATGAAATTAAAGTTTTGACAACCAGGCAGGTGATGACATCGGCCTGATGAAACGGTTCAGACGTTTACAAAAAAACGATCCGGTTTTTCTTGAATCTGTCCAACCTTGCTTGATGCATTTTATTGGAAATTATGCTAACAATCGCATGGTTCTATGGAAGAAATGCCCGTCGTTGCCGGGTTGTACTCAACAGGGCTATAAAATATTTTGAACATTGAAAGGAGTTAAGCATGAAAGATGTAGTAATTGTGAGCGGCGCCCGAACCGCTGTGGGAGAATTCGGCGGATCGTTGAAAGGTATCAAGACGGTTGATATCGGGGCACTGGTGATGAAGGAAGCCATGAAACGCGCCGGGCTGAGACCGGCCATTGATGATTTTCATAAAAGCTGCCGTCCCGATGCCTTCGGCAATTTCGAGATGACGGACATCAATAAAAAATATTACGACTTTGATCAATCCCTTCAGCCTGTTTACGTGGATGAAGTCATTATGGGCAATGTTCTGCAGGGCGGACAGGGACAGAATGTCGCCCGGCAGGCCTGTATTTATGCGGGTTTTCCGGAAGAAACCAATGCCTATACGATTAACAAGGTCTGCGCTTCGGGCATGAAAGCCATTGCACTGGCCGCTCAGGCGATTGCGGCCGGCGATGCCGACATTATTGTTGCCGGCGGCATGGAAGTCATGAGCAATGCGCCGTTTGTCGTGCCGCAAGCCCGTTGGGGCTACCGGATGAGCATGCCTTTTTCCCAGATTACCGACATGATGGTCTATGACGGTCTCTATGAAATTTTCAACGGCTACCACATGGGAATGACCGCGGAAAACATCGCAGCACTTTACAAAATCTCCCGCGAGCAGCAGGACGAATTCGCTTTCCGCAGCCACCAGAGAGCCCGAGCGGCGAACGCCTCCGGCGCCGTGGCTGATGAAATCGTGCCGGTGGTCATTCCGCAGAAAAAAGGCGACCCCAAAGTATTTAACGTCGATGAACGTCCCATGGATACGTCTCTGGAAAAAATGGGCAAACTGCCGACGGTGTTCAAAAAAGACGGCACGGTTACCGCGGGAAACGCGTCCGGCATCAATGATGCCGCGGCGGCGGTGGTGGTAATGAGCGCCGAAAAAGCCAAACAGTTGAAACTGCCGCCGCTGGTCAAAATCAGCGGTTATGCCAGCGGCGGTGTGGATCCCGCGTACATGGGACTAGGACCGATTCCGGCATCGCGCAAACTGCTCAAAAAACTGAATCTGACCACAAAGGATATCGATCTTTTCGAACTCAATGAGGCCTTTGCGGTGCAGTCCCTGGCCTGCATGAAGGAACTGGGTGTGGACGCAGACCGATGCAATCTCAACGGCGGCGCGGTTTCCATCGGCCATCCCATCGGCTGCTCCGGCGCCCGCATTACCTACACACTGGCCATGCAGATGAAGAAGAACAATCTGAAACGCGGTCTGGCCTCGCTGTGCATCGGCGGCGGTCAGGGCATGACCATGATTCTGGAAAACGTTTAAAATGTTTTTGTCAAAACACAGGGAGGGTGGATTCTCTACCCTCCCTGCTCATCCCACTCTGTTATACCAAGGAGTATTGCCATGTCATTAAGTTCGGTCGAGTCTTTTTGACTCGACCGTTCATCAACAGCCAAGTCAAAAAGACTTGGCTCAACCGATGTTTTGCCATGACATTTCTTTTCTTGACCGAGTATCTACTTTTATCTATAAAGAAACCTATGAAAAATTTCAGCCGATATTATCAGGGAGTTGATCAATGGCATTAAGTCTCAAGAAATTAAAATCTTTTCACGGGAGGAAAGGACCCGTTTTGCTGATTATCATGGACGGGATGGGCATCGGGAAAGCGGATGAATCGAACGCCGTTTTCATGGCCAATACCCCCCATCTTGACACATTATTTAAATCGGATCTGTACACGCAGTTGAAAGCCCACGGCATGGCCGTCGGCCTGCCGTCGGATGACGATATGGGCAACAGCGAAGTCGGCCACAATGCCATCGGCGCCGGGAGGATTTTCGATCAGGGCGCCCGTCTGGTCAACAAAGCTCTGAAGAGCGGAGCAATCTTTCAGACAGCGGTATGGGAAAATATCGCAAAACGCGCTCAGCGCGGAGGAACGGTTCATTTCATCGGCCTGTTATCCGACGGCAACGTCCACTCGCACATTGAGCAGCTGTTTATTATGATCGACAAATGCGCAGAATTAAATTTTAGGAAGGTTCGGATTCATCCCCTACTGGACGGCAGGGACGTCGGAGAACGGACGGCGCTGGACTATGTTGTTCCCACCGAGGAAAAACTCAAAAAAATCTCCGGCGAAAAAGGCTTCGATTACGCCATCGCCTCGGGAGGCGGACGCATGAAGGTCACCATGGACCGGTACAATTCCGACTGGACGATCGTGAAACGCGGATGGGATGCGCACGTACGGGGCGAAGGCCGGACGTTTTCCTCCGCATCGGAGGCGGTCAAGACGTTTTATGCGGAAGATTCCAAGGCAACGGATCAGTACCTGCCGCCGTTTGTCATTACCGATGCTTCGGGAAAACCGGTTGGTCGCATTCAGGACGGCGACGCCGTGATCTTTTTCAACTTCCGCGGCGACCGCGCCATCGAGATATCCAGAGCCTTCTCCGAAAAGGATTTTTCCGAATTCGACCGGGGAGCACTGCCGGATATCTTTTATGCGGGGATGATGGAGTATGACGGCGATGCGCATATCCCGCACAATTTTCTGGTGCAACCTCCGGCGATTGATCGCGTCATCAGCGAGTATCTCTGTGCGGAAGGCGTAAAAACGTTTGCGGTGTCCGAAACCCAGAAGTTCGGTCATGTGACTTATTTCTGGAATGGCAACCGTTCCGGTTATATCGATGAAACGCTGGAAAAATATGTGGAGATTCCTTCCGAC
>JAGOMJ010000068.1 GCA_017993615.1 Smithella sp.
GGGGATAGTTCGCCTTACGCTTCAAACTTCGCTGCGCTCGTTTTCAGCTTGGCTCACATCCCGCGCCACCTCGCTTCGGGGATAGTTCGCCTTACGCTTCAAACTTCGCTGCGCTCGTTTTCAGCTTGGCTCACTAAAATATAGTTCGTCTTCCGTTGTATCTTTCGGTGTCGTAGTATTTTTCCACGTCAACAAGTTTCAGTTTATTGACTACTCCGGCCAAAGGCGCTGTGCCGATATCACCGCGTTCCAGGGTAACCATGCGTCCGAAATCTTCCTTGACAATCATGTCCACCGCCGCAATGCCGAACCACCGGGCCATCATACGGTCATGCGCTGAAGGCGTTCCTCCGCGCTGAAGATGACTCAGGCTGATATGACGGGCTTCCAATCCGGTCCTCTTTTCAATTTCTGCGGCAACAAAACTGCCCGCTCCGCCGACGGAGACATGACCGAAATCATCAATATGAGAATCTTTTAAAAATTCCTGTTTCCCCGCAAGTTTGGCGCCTTCGGCAACCACAATGATGGAATAATTTATTTCCCGGCCTTTTCTTTCGCGCAACAGCAAGCAGACTTTATCCATATCGAAGGGATGTTCCGGAATCAGAATGATATAGGCGCCGCTGCATTCGCCGCCGCGCAGCGCGAGCCAACCGGCATGCCGTCCCATGGTTTCCACCACGAAGATGCGGCCGTGGGACCCCGCCGTTGTCCGGAGACGGTCAATTTCCTCAGTGATAATGTTAATCGCCGTGTCAAAACCAAGCGAATATTCCGTCCCCGCCAGATCCATATCGATGGTTTTGGGAATGCCCACCGTTTTGATGCCTATTTTATGCAGTTTGTACGCAACACCCAGCGTGTCTTCCCCGCCGATGGCGACGATGGCGTCGATGCCGAGCTTTTTTATATTCTCAAGGACCCGGGCGGACCGGTCATTTTTAGGATTAAAGGGGTTGGTTCGCGATGTCCCCAGATTCGTGCCGCCGTATCGATCCCATGTCCGGACGATTTCTTCGTCCAAATGTTTCAAGTGGCGGGCGCGGCTTTTTTCATCCTCCGGATCAACGTCGATAAGCCCTTTCCAGCCTTCCACAATACCGATAACGTCGAAGGAAACCGACCGGTTGGCCGCCAGCCGCGGATCGAGCGCGCTTTTTGTAACCCATTTAATTGCCCCGTTCAAACCGGGACAATCTCCGCCGCCGGTCAATACTGCTATTTTCATCTTCATATTTTCTCTCCGCAATATTGAAAGTTAATAAAACACTCGCTAATAATTGACGGATCCTGACGGAAAAATCGCGATGTCCATTTTATAAGAAAAACCGGCTCTTCTGTCAACCCTATATTCCCCCGGGACGGAGGATATTCTTTTCATGTTTTCGTCAGGACGCTTGAAATATTACTTAAAAAAATATATATTTTATAAAAAAACAGGACGGGCTTTCATGACAGAAAAAGAAACCGGCAAATGGCTGAAAATCGATATATCGGCTCCCCCGGAACTGATGGAGGCGCTGGGAAATTTTCTCACGGAATCCGGTGTTCAGGGCGTGTTTCAGGAATCGCAGTCCTCTCAGGCCGTCGGTTCAGACTTTCCCGAACCGGTTGCGGAAGACATCCTGAAAGCCTATTTCCCGCTCGACAGCCGCAGCGATAAAAAACTGGCGGCACTGCAAAAATACATCGACAGCCTGGCCGAAATATTCCCCGATCTGGGAAAACCGTCATTTACAACCGAAACCATCTGCGATCCCGACTGGGGAGAACAGTGGAAAAAATATTTTAAACCCATCCGGGTCAGCAACAACATCGTTGTCAAACCGACATGGGAACGATACACGCCTTCCAGTCGAGACATCGTTATTGAAATCGATCCCGGCATGGCATTCGGCACCGGCCAGCATGCGTCCACCAGAATGTGCATTGAAGCGGTTGAAGATATCATCATGAACGACCGTTCCATTAAAGAATGGAAAGTGCTGGATGTCGGTTGCGGCACCGGCATCCTCGGCATTACCGCCGCCAAAATGGGAGCACAGGATGTTCTCTGTGCGGATATCGACCGGAAAGCCGTCGAAATTGCTGGTGAAAACGCGGCCATTAATGATGTGCGGCACGCCGTCCGCACCATCAATAAAAATCTGGCTGCCATTGACAAACCCCGTAATCTGATTATCGCCAACCTCACGTCGAATCTACTGCTGACCCACCGGCAGCATCTGACGCAATTACTGATGCCGGACGGCTACATGATCCTTTCCGGCATCATTGAACAAGATGCCGGAAAAGTCGCGCAGGAATATGCCGCAACACCTCTTGAACTGCAACGGACAATCACGGAAAAGGAATGGGTCTGTTACGTGCTCAAAAAGACATCCGCCTGCTGACAGCACCCTGCAAACGGCAATCTTCAGATAAACCATCTATAAAGGAAAACAGGCCTTGACCGTCCCCCGTATATACAGTCCGGAATCTCTGGAAAATAAAAACAGCTGCGCGCTGGGAGAAGACAATGTAAAATACCTGAAAAAGGTCATGCGCCTCAAGGAGGGCGACCGGATACATATTTTTGACGGCTTCGGGCGGGAATACGAAGCGACCATCAAAAATTTTTCGGCAAAATCGGTGCTCGTCGACTTGGGGAAAGCGATTCCCTCCGTTAACAGGGACATCAGCATCACCCTGGCGCAGGCCATCACCAAAGGGAAAAAAATGGACACGATCGTTAAAAGCGCCGCCGAACTGGGAGCGGACATGATTATTCCTTTTCATGCCGTGCGGTCGGTCAGCCATATTGCCGATGAAAAAAATCCCCGGAAACAGACCCGCTGGCAGAAAATAGCGCACGAGGCCGCCCGGGCGAGCCACAGCGCTTACATCACGGAGGTTACAAAAATTTTATCTTTTCCGGAAATGCTTTCCCGGTGTTCTCCCAAGGCTTTGAAACTGATTTTCTGGGAAGAAGAATCCCGGAAGACCATCAAGGATATGCTGACGGATGACACTCTGGAGGCCTGCGGGGATTTTTTTATTGTCGTCGGACCGGAAGGCGGTTTTTCAAAAGACGAAATCGAAAAAACAAAAGAGGCCGGGTTCTTTTCCGTCAGCCTGGGCAGACAAATCTTAAAAGTAGAAACAGCGGCAACGGCAATCATATCCATCATTCAATACGAAAAAGGAATCTTCAGTTCAACATCACAGGAGGCATGACATGGCTTTTCATCCATACGCAGGTTTCTGGCGACGTCTGGTCGCCTTTACCATCGACGGTACCATTATCTGTTTCATCTTTATCTTTCTTTTCTTCATTGCCTCAATGGCATTCTTCAGCGGCGCCGTATCAGCCAACGGTGAAAAATTTCTAGCCAGCCTCGGCAATGCCGAATCTCTTTCTCCCGCGATGATTTCTCTGTGGTTATTTTATATTCTGCTCAATATCGGTTATTTTACATATTTTCATGGCGCGACGGGCCGCACACCGGGGAAAAGCCTTCTGGGCATGCAGGTTGTTTCCACGGAAGGAACACCCATTTCTTTCGGAACAGCGTTTCTAAGATCGGTGGGCTATCTGGTATCAAATATCTTATATCTCGGTTTTATCTGGGTTGCATTTGATCGACGAAAACAGGGATGGCATGACAAAATTGCCGGAACGGTTGTCATCAGGAGAGAAAGTTACGAACAAAGCGCTGGCGTATCCATCGCCGAGCCGACATGGTCGCCACCGAAGGCACAACAGACAAAACCGCCTGAAACTAATGAAAATTAGACGGCAAACAGCCGGGAATTTCACAAAAAGGCCTTGACAAAAGGACGCTTATTCTATAGACGGAGTCAGTATTTTTAACCAATCGGGTCGGTAGCTCAGTCGGTAGAGCATCGGACTGAAAATCCGAGTGTCGGCAGTTCAATTCTGCCCTGACCCACCATAAAATCAAGGGGTTACAAGCCTTAAAACCGGTTTGTGACCTCTTTTTTTAGGGCACTGTGATAAAATTGTACATTCATTTTTCTGGTTTGATCATTTCAGCCAGAATGGCGTCCTGCGTTTCCGTGTCTTCGGCTAGAGCATAAATTTTTTTCAGGATAGGATCATCGGCCCTAAACATATTTGTGGTTTCCGTCTCGTCATCAAAAACAAGCACAACCGATCCATTCAGCAAGGAGGCTTTTGCCTGCTTGAATTTTGTCTCCATGGAAGCATCAACAGCGCCATAGTCCGTCCCGGCTCTGGATATAAATTCTTCTATGACGCCTCTTAAGGCTCTCGCACTGAGTTTATTGACTGGTATAATATGGATCATTTCTTCTCAACACCGTTCAGTCATTAAAATGATAATGCTCCACCGTTGATTCCAGCAGGTTCATGAAATAAGTGACATCATTCAGGCAAAGATCACACTTTTCATGTTCAACTAACTTAACATGGTCCCTGAAAAATCTGTTAACAAATATTTTATATTTTGTCTTCGCCACTTCGGGAATCAAAGGATATCCGGAAATCTGCATCCGATCAATGCCCCGACGGTTCTGCTTCTCCGAAAAATCTAGCATATCCATATTGCCAGTGGTTCGTCCAACATCATGCGACGTGCCCATGTCGGTGAGGCCTTGCTTTGCATTCATAAAACATGGTAGTGATTGACACAGCATTCCATCATCAAATGATGATCTGTGTTAATTGTTTTGTTTTGAAAAAAATTTGAAAGTTCAACATTATGGGCCTTCATGTCGTCTTTTCCAATCGTCTTGAAATTCTGAAGGATATCCTCCTTGAGGACCTTTCCCGTATTCCTGCCGATCCGTTTGAAGCGCAACATGTCGTTGTGCCGGGAACGGCGATATCGCGCTATCTTCAACTGGCCATTGCTGACGAAAAAGGCATCTGCGCCAATGTGGCGTTCGATTACCCCGGCAGCTGGCTGTGGAAACTGGCAAGGCTTGTCGATGACAAGGTGCCGGAACGGTCTGCCGTTGATCCTGAAATCATGACGTGGATGATCCTCCGAATCCTCGGCGACAACCGGTTAGCCGCCTACCCGCGCCTGGCCGGGTTCATTCAAAAAGCGGATGATCTGATGCTTTTTGAATTGGCCCGGTCCGTGGCGCATGTGTTTGATCATTACGCGACGTATCGTCCGGATTGGCTGGTGGCATGGAGTGAAGGAAAAAGAATAAAGGATTTCCGGGAGGAGTGCGCGGATGAAGCGAAGGTTTACGAGGAATGGCAGATGGAAATCTGGCGTACCGTCACACAAGAGCTCAAGCTGGGCAGCACCCACCCGCTGAAAATATTTCTTGATAAAATCATGACGGGCAAAACACCGGGAGCAGCATCGGACCTGCCCGGCAGGGCGGCGATTTTTGCGCTGCCTGTCATCCCGCCGATTTACCTTCAGACCATCCGCAGGCTTTCGGAGGTCATGGACATTACCTTTTACCTGCTCAATCCCTGCCGGGAATACTGGTTTGATATCGTACCGCCCAAACAGCTTGCCTATCTTAAAAAGATCGGACGGGACGCGCACACGGAGGTCGGCAATCCTCTGCTGGCTGACTGGGGCCGGTCAACGCAATCGGCCATTGATCTGATATATGATGACGCGTCGTCAGCAAACACACTGGAGACGAGTCGTTTTATCGAGCCGGAGGGTCAGGCGCTGCTCGCGCAACTGCAGAGGTCCATTTTCAACATGCAGGAGCTGGATCCCGGCAGCGTGCAGTTGCCGCACAACGACCGGAGTGTGGAAATCCACTGTTGTCACGGCACCGTACGGGAACTGGAGGTTCTGCACGACAGGTTGCTGTCATTGTTTTGTGCAGACCAGACACTGAGCGTGGATGATGTCGTCGTGCTCACGCCGGACATCGATGAACTGGGCCCGGCCGTCGATGCGGTTTTCGGGACAGTGCCCAAGGATCGTTTCATTCCCTACATCATATCCGGCAGGGCAATGGCCGGAACCAATCCCTACCTGAACATGCTTATGGGACTGCTTGATCTGACGGCCTCGCGGATGCCGGCCAGCCTTGTCTTTGATCTTCTGAGCCAGCCGCTGGTCGCCAGCCGCTTCGGGGTGGACAATGACCGTCTCAACAGCATCCGGAGCTGGCTGAACGGTTCCGGGATCTTCTGGGGGATTGACGGCGAACACAGGCGGGAACTCGGCCTGGCGGACGAAGACAGGCATACATTCCGCAGAGGCCTGGATTCGATGCTGCTCGGGGTTGCCATTCCGTGCCTTGATGAACCGATTGCCGGCTATTTTCCTTATGAGGACTTGGAGGGATCGCGGGCGGAGACACTGGGTCAATTATGGCTTTTTGTGGAAAGGCTGGCATTTTGGAAAAACCGGCTGAAAAATCCGCTGCCGGCCAATGATTGGCAGGACCTTCTCAACCGGATGCTCGCCGATTTTACCGAATGCGGAAGAGATGCCCAGGGGGCGTATGACCAACTTGTCGGCGCCATTGCTGAACTGGCAGATAACTGGCGTGCGGCAAACCTGACAAAGGCAATTTCCAGCCGTGTGATCAAGGCCGCGCTGGCCGATGCGGACGTTAGAAGACGCGGGGCGGTGCCGTCCGGAACGGTTACCTTTGCCTCGCTGTCGGCGATGCGCGGCATCCGGTACCGGGTGGTTTGTCTTGTGGGCATGAATGACGGTTCGTTCCCAGGGCGCGCATATTCTCCGGAATTCGATCTTATCCCGAAGGCAGAACCAAGACGCGGCGACCGGCAAAGAAATCTTGAGGAGCGGGGCATTTTCCTGGACGCCCTTCTGGCTGCCGGCGAGATTCTGCATATTTCCTACACCGGCCGCGACCAGCGCGACAACGCCATAATGCCGCCGTCCGTCCTGGTCGCGAAACTTCTGGATTACCTCAGCCTGGCGATGGCACCGGAAAACGCCACAGCCAACGATCTGGCAACAGCCCGCAGGCAGCTGACGGTGGATCACCCGTTGCAGCCTTTTTCGAGGCGGTATTTTGATCATTCCGATCCGCGGCTTTTCAGCTATGTCGGTCAGTATGCAACGGCCTTGAATCGTGGCAGCAAGTCGACACCGGTGAAAAAGAAAGCGGATTTAAGAAGTGATGAGCAAGAGGAGGATATGCCTGATCCGAAGACACCTTTCTTCAACGGTTATGGGGCGCCTCCCAAAAGCCCGGATACGGAGTCGACAACGTTAACCGTGGACGACCTGTCCTACTTCCTGATGAATCCGAGCAGATTTTTCCTGCGCAGACAGCTCCGGATACAGCTTCCACAGGAAGAGGATGTTATCGCCGATGAAGAACCGCTCCTCTTTGAATTTTCAGAGGAACGTGATGCGGCGGCGATGATTATCGAGGCATGCCGGAAACAGAAGCGCGTCATCACAATTCAGGATGCCCTGGCTATCCTGCAGGCTTCCCCGAGTTCGCCTCCGGGAAGTGCCTGCGAGGCCGCCCTGTCAGGCATCTGGCCGAAAGTGTCGTCGCTTGCCGAAAGGTTGCTTTCGGCAACAACCGGGGAAAAATTGCAGCCGGTTTATTCCTTGCTATCCATTGATGTTGAAGGAGAAACCTGGCAACTCAATGCCGATCTGATGGAACTCCGTCTTTGCGGCCTTGTCTTTTACCGGTGCGACGATCTCAGGGATTTCGACTATCTGAATGCCTGGGTCCGGCATCTGGTTTTATGCGTCTGCCGGCCCGAGGGTGTCTTGCCGCAGACCAGGCACGTTGCGCTTGACGGCGATTTAATCTTCGGGGATATTGCCTGGGAACAGGCCGCAAAGCATCTCGGCAACCTGCTGGCGCTCTACAGAGACGGACTGTTCGAGCCAGTACCCTTTTTCAGAAAATCAGCATGGAAATTCGTGCAAAAGGATATGAACGCGGCAAAGAGCAAGTGGTCCGGAGGGTTCAATGCCGGCGGTAAAGCGGAGAGTGCTGATCCCTGGCATGCTCTGGCATGGCGGGGACTGGAGGCGGACGATGTTCTGAATGAACGCTTTAAGGAAATTGCACACTGTGTTTTTGCGCCCATCCTCGCCAATGAAAAATTAGAAAAAATTGTCACCGAAGAAGAAAAAGGGGAAAAGCGTGGCCGGAAAAAATAAAAAGGTGGAACCTCTGGATGTTTTCACATGCGATCTTAACGGGATCGCCAACATCGAGGCATCGGCAGGAACGGGAAAGACGTGGGCCATCTGCGGACTTTATGTGCGCCTGATTGCCGAGATGGATCTCCCGGTGGATCAGATCCTCGTGGTGACCTTCACCAATGCGGCCACTGCCGAACTGCGCAGCCGTATCCGCGACAGGATGGTGGAAGTGCAGCATTGCCTCGATACTGGCCGCTGCCTGTCTCCGGACCCGTTTGCCGCAGGTTTTCTCAGCAGAATGGACCGGCTCGGGATCAGGGCCAAGGCCGGAGAAAATTTGAAAAATGCCTTGTTGTCCTTCGAGGAATCCGCGATCTTTACCATTCATTCCTTCTGTCAGCGCACCCTCGGTGAGCTTCCTTTCTCGGCAGTCCAGCCGTTCAACGTCGAGGTGGAGGCGGACGATTCGGAGATCATCCGGGAAACGGCGGCGGATTACTGGCGGTGCATGACGCAACACTACACGGCGGATGAAATCAACGCGTTAATCCAAAATAAGATAAACCCGTCATGGATTGCCGGTGAAATACGGCGCCTGCTGAACAGACCGCTGGCGAAGCTGGTCATGCCCGAAACAAATCCCGCAGAAAATCCGGCATCACGAAGGGCGGTCTGGATTAAAAGATTCATTTTGAAAACGGCGCCCCGCGTCATCCGCAAAGTCAAGCAGGATCGCCATGTGATTTCCTACAATGACATGCTTTATAATTTGCATGACGTTCTCACCTCGGGACAATTCCCCTGGCTGGCCGGAGTATTGAGAAAACGCTTTCCGGTAGCCCTGATCGACGAATTCCAGGATACCGACCCGCTGCAGTTTGAAATTTTCCGCGCCATTTACTTTGACGACGGAACCCTTTTCATGGTGGGCGACCCGAAACAAGCCATCTATTCTTTCCGCAACGCCGACCTGAACACATACCTCGCCGCTCGGCATCAGGCCCAGCGTCAATGGACCATGATCCATAATCAGCGATCGGAAGAAAAGCTGATCTTTGCCATCAATGCGTTATTCGGCGCAAACAAGAACGTCTTTGGCGATGGTGAAAAGATTCCGTACCGCGACGTCAGGAGGGGCACCAAGCCCCTGAAGGAACTTCAGGGGGATCCTGAACCGCGCGAACCTTTTTCCGTCTG
>JAGOMJ010000069.1 GCA_017993615.1 Smithella sp.
CGCCCGGCTTCACCTTGTCCGCTTCAAACGATACGTTGTAGATGGCGTTGGTGCCGTCGATGCCCATGCACCGCTGGATGCAGCCGCCGACTTTCTGGCAGAGCATGCGGGTCATGTCCTGCTTGCGATGCAGGTCGGTCGTGTTCTGGTGAATGTGCGTGAAGCGGTTGATCTTCTGCCCGGTGAGGTGAGACGTGGCCGTCATCAGCACTTCGTTCTCCGGCTTGGCCGCCTCATCATACGTTGTGCCCATAACGTTGATGCAGTCGCTTTGCAGCTCGTCGGTCCGGTCGATCAGCTGCCCGTCATAGTAGATGTTGCGTTTCATTTTCGACAGGGCATTGATAAAATCTTGCTTGGTTCTCATAGAGAGGTACTCCTTTCTTTTATATGCGTTGTTTAATTTTTTTCTTTCGTTGCACAGGAAGCGTCCGTGCTCTGGGCCGGGGATTGCAGCGCCGGATCATTTTGCAGAATCTGTCCCAGAGCGCGCGCATCCTCCAGATTCAAATGCAGCGTAAGCCCCTGCTGTTCCTTTCTCACCCGGATGCCGCTCAAAACGATTTCCAGAAACGGATCCAGCATCTCCATCATGGTTTTGTCGCGCCGGGGCATTCCCTGCATATGCCAGTGAATAAACAGATGCTCGATAGTGCCCATCAGCATCGAGCGGATCAGGTAGGCGTCGGCATCAGGACGGAACGTGCCGTTGGCGATGCCTTCGCGGATGCAGTCCAGCAGACTGTGCGCGGAGCGCCGGATGGCCGCATGCGCGGCGGTCTGCCGGAAACGCTTGTTGGACATCAACTGCAGCAGCACCAGCGCGGAATAGTGCGGATTGCTTTCGTAGAGCTGAATATAACTGAGCAGGATGGCGCGCATCCGGCCTTCCACATCCTTGATATAAGGAAGGACGGCTTTGGATTCTTCATACGTGTCATTGGAAATTTTTTCGGGGATGGCAAAGAGCAGATCTTCCTTGGTGCCGAAATACTCATAAATCGTGGCCTCGGAAACACCGGCCTCCTTGCTGATTTCGGATATCGTCGCCTCCTGAAAACTCTTTTCGGCAAAAATGCGCAAAGCCGCATCCATAATGCGATCTTTTCTGGTTTTTGCTCGAACGCGGTCGGCCATTCCAATATCCTTTTTTAAGTTTGATTTAAACTACATCTTCATAGTCCCACTGTCAAGTATTATTTTTTATCATAGTCAGACTATTTTTTTTAAAGTATATTCATAGCCTATAGTCAATTAATTCTTCTATCTCTTGATTTTAACTCAGAATAAGTTGAACGTCACTCGCCAGTTTGGACCGTTCCAGCTGACAATTGCAGCCGCCGCAGTATCGAACGAAAATATCCAAGGGTATGGGGCTCCGAAGGTTAACCGGGCTCAGCCGGCCGACAGGACTTGATGAAATCGGCAATCTGTTTTTCGCTCAGGCCCACCCCCGGTCTGCCGTCGAGGCGTTTGACGACGCGGCCCTTCTCAAACAGGATCAACGTCGGGAAAATATCGACGTCGTACACATCCGCAACGAGTTCCTCATCGTCGGCCACCAGGAGCAGGCGTTGGTTTTCCTTCCGCGCCAGTTTTTCAAACACCGGCAGAACCTTCCGGCAGAAGGGACACCAGGTGGCGTGCACGAGGACAATCACCCTGTCGGCCGCCAGGAGCGCCTGTTCCAGATCCTGAAGGTTGTCCACTGACGCGCAGGATTCGCCACCCATGGGCTTCCCCCTTACCGGATGCAAGAAACCAAAAAAACCGCTTCAGACCGCTTCCTACTTTTTCAACGGCGCACCGGTGAAAAATCTCTCCTGCAGTCTGCGCATGCCCTGAATCCACCGGCTATAATCCGCCGCCTTGCGCTGGATGTAGGTTTTGACTTCCTTGTGCGGCAGAATCAGAAATTCATCGGCGGCAAACGATTCCATGACGGCGTCCGCGAGCTGCTCCGGCTTCATCAGGCCGTCCACTCCCGCCACGCCGCCGCCTTCATGCTGGCGCGTCATTTCCGACTCGACCGCCTGCGGACACAGCGCAAACACTTGAATGCCCTGGCCGCCGTAGGTGATCGCCAGATTTTCCGCCATACCCACCGCCGCGTGCTTGGTGACGGAGTAAGGCAGAGATCCGATCTGGCTGAGCAGCCCGGCCGCGGAAGCCGTGATCATGATCGCGCCGCCGCCGCGCCGGATCATTCCGGGAATCACCGCCCGCGCCACGAAGACATGCGCGAGAACATTAATCTCCCAGATGCGCTGCCAGGTTTCGTTATCCACTTCGTAGCCGCCGATGGCGATGATGCCGGCATTGGAGCAAAAAAGGTCAACGCCGCCAAACTTGTCTTCCGTGAATTTCACCAGACCGGCGACATCCGCTTCTTTGCGCACGTCGCAGGCAAACGCCTCTCCTCCCACTTCCGTTGCGACGGCCTTCGCGCCCGATTCATTGATATCCGCCGCGACGATGGCCTTCGCGCCTTCTTTTGCAAACCGCTGACAAAGGCCCCTGCCGATGCCGGAGGCCGCCCCCGTCACAATGATGGTTTTCCCTTTGATCTCCATTTTCTCCTCGCTGCTTCTTTATTTTTAATCAACCACCTCGCAGCAAGCTGTCGAGGTATGAAATGAACGTCATTATATCGCAGCAAGCTGCGGAGAATAAACGCTCGTCCCGCTTCAGCGGGATTCAACAGTTGGTTATGAACCGGCCAGTTCTTTTGCGCGTTTTGCAGCCGCCTCCACGGCGCCCGTCAGCGTCGCGCGTATTTTCCCCTCTTCCAGCACCCGCAAGCCTGCCGCGGTGGTTCCTCCCGGAGAGGTCACCATGTTTTTCAACCGGGCGGGGTGCTGATTCTCCTGAAGACACAGGCGAGCCGCGCCCAGCATAGTTTGCGCGGCAAGCTTTTCAGCCAGGTCCCGGCCAAGACCCAGTTGAACGCCGGCGTCCGCCAGGGCTTCGATCATTACAAAACAATAGGCCGGGCCGCTGCCGCTGAGACCCGTCACGGCGTCCATGAGTTTCTCCTCCACTTCCACGGCCAGACCGACGGCGCCCAGCATCGCCAGCGCGTACTGTACGTCATCTTTGCGTGCATAATGACCCCTCGCCACAGCCGCGGCGCCTTCGCCCGCCAGCGCGGCGACATTGGGCATCACGCGCAATACGCGCGGTTTCCGGGTCAGCAGCTTCTCAATGGAATCCGTTGTCACGCCCGCGGCGATCGATATGAACAGCTTCGATGCATTCGAAGCCTGACGAATCCCTTTGAGCGTTTCCGGAAAATTCTGAGGTTTGACGGCCAGCACAATAATATCGGCCCCCTTCACCGCTTCAGCGTTGTCGCCGGTGACCCGCAGCTTCAGCGCAGAACGCAATTCCTCCAGCCTCTCCGGTTCGATGTCCGTTACGGTGATGCTTTGCGGGGCAAGGAGCTTGCGGGTAATCATCCCCCGCGCCAGAATGCCGCCCATCTTCCCCCCTCCGATAATCGCAACTTTCTTGCCTGTAAACATAGTTATGTCCTCCGGATGGCAAATACATGCCCTTTTTGCCGGCATCCTGTCAACACAATATTCCATTTCGAAGCCCATTATTTTATTGACACATGTTACCGTTCTTCGTATACTCCCTCCGCTGAAAATCAATAACTTATCAATCACTTAACTCAACGGAGCCTCAAGGTGATGACAAATTACTCGATTAGAGACAACCATCAGTACGGCAACGTAGGAGATTTCTTAAAAGAGATTGTAAGAAGCAATTCCAACGTTTCTATTGTATCCGCATATTTTACAATCTACGCCTATCATCATTTAAAAACAGAACTTGACGGAATAGAAAACCTTCGTTTTTTATTTGGTGAACCAACATTTATAAAATCAGTTGATCCAAGCAAGAAAAACCATAGAAGTTTTAAAATTGAAGACGACCAATTGATTATCCCCATTGAACAAAGGCTTACCCAAAAATCAATTGCTGCCGCTTGTTCAAACTGGATTCAGAAAAAGGTCGATATACGATCAATGGTCAAACCCAACTTCCTGCACGGAAAGATGTACCATGTCGTCCAGGAAAGCGGCATTGAGAAAGCCATTGTCGGGAGCTCAAATTTTACAGTCAACGGTTTGGGGCTTGGTGGCAATAATAATATCGAGCTGAATATGATCATTGACAGCGACCGGGGCCGTCAGGAACTGAAGCAATGGTTTGACGGCATATGGAATGATACGTCAGGACTCGTAGAAGACGTTAAAGACGATGTGATAAAATACCTGGCCCAGCTATACGCCGAGAATGAACCGGAGTTCATCTATTTCAAGACGCTTTATCATGTTTTCGAAAATTATCTTGAAGATCAGGCTAAAGGCGGCCTGCTCAATGAAAAAACCGGCTTCTTTGAAAGTGAAGTATGGAACTCACTCTATAACTTTCAAAAAGATGGGGTCAAAGGCGCCATTAATAAAATATTGAAACTCAACGGCTGTATTATCGCCGATAGCGTCGGTCTCGGTAAAACCTATGAGGCCCTGGCCGTTATTAAATATTTTGAGCTGTTAAACAACCGTGTCCTCGTCCTTTGCCCTAAAAAATTAACCGGAAACTGGACAATTTATCAAGCCAGTCAGAATCATGCGCTCAATCCATTTGTCAAAGATCGATTTAATTATAGTGTGCTTTATCACACGGACCTGGGAAGAGTTGCAGGCAAATCCGACGCCAACGGTATTGATCTCGACAACTTTAATTGGGGAGCTTATGACCTGATCGTTATCGATGAATCCCACAACTTCAAAGGCAATCCCTTCGAAAAATCAAAGGATGACGGTACAACCAAAATGAACCGAGCCAAATGGCTCATGGAGAAAATCATCAAATCAGGTGTCAAGACGCGGGTGCTGATGCTATCAGCGACGCCGGTCAATAACACATTAAGAGACCTCAGAAATCAAATCGCTCTGATTACCGAAGGAAGAGACGATGCACTACTGGAAATAAGCGGCATCAAGGATATCTCCCTCACGCTGAAAACAGCGCAGACGCATTTTACAACCTGGGCTGATCACAGGAAAAACCCCAGACGGAATCTGAAAGACTTGTTGGAGCGCCTGGATTCCGCTTTTTTCAAACTGCTCGATGAGCTTACCATCGCCCGTAGCCGCAAACATATTAAATCATTTTATAAGCTGGAAAGCATCGGGTCGTTTCCTGAAAGACTCAAGCCCTATTCCGTATATCCCGTGATAGATTTAAAAAACAGATTTCCCACATATGACCGACTCAATAAACAGATTTTAGAATATAAATTATCCATATTTAATCCCTCGGCCTACGTGCTGGATGAAAAAAAGCCAAAGTATGAGGAACTGGCCGGTACGGAAGTCTTGGCCTTCAAACAGTCAGACCGTGAAAACTTCCTCATCGGCATGATGAAGGTTAACTATCTGAAGCGTTTGGAAAGTTCCATCGAGTCGTTTGAAATATCTTTGGATCGAACCATACGGAAAATTGAAGACCTTGAAAAGAAAATCACCGCCTTCATGAGTAATAAAACCGTTACACAGGAGCAAACCCTTGAAGATGCGCAACCCGCCGAAGAAGAGCTTGAAGAAGACGGCGAAGATATCGAACAATGGCAAGTCGGGAAAAAACTTAGGTTCGACCTTGCCGATTTGAAACTGAAAGAATGGCTTGTCGATTTAAGTAAGGATAAAGCCGCGCTCATTGATCTATACAACAATGCAACTGCCGTGACCCCGGATAGAGACGCCAAGCTTCATGAATTGAAAAAGATCATAGAAACCAAAATCAAAAACCCGACAAATGACGGCAACAAGAAAATTGTGATTTTCACCGCCTTTGCGGATACTGCGCAATATATCTACGATAATTTATCAAAATGGATAAAGGACGATTTAGACTTAAACTCTGCCCTGGTTTCGGGCAGCCACACACAAACAACGTTCGGCAAGAATGATTACGACAGCATATTGACGAATTTTTCTCCCCTATCAAAGAATAGATCAAAAATGAAAACCGCGCCCCAGCAAGGCGAGATAGATATCTTGGTTGCGACGGATTGCATCAGCGAAGGCCAGAACCTCCAGGATTGCGACTTCCTGATTAATTACGACATCCACTGGAACCCGGTGCGGATCATTCAGCGTTTTGGCCGTATTGACCGGTTGGGAAGCGTAAACAAAAAAATACAGTTGGTTAATTTCTGGCCGACGAAAGATCTCGACAACTATATTAATCTGAAAGAACGCGTTGAAGCCCGAATGGCCCTGGTGGATGTAACCGCCACAGGCGAAGACAACATTCTCAATACGGAGCAGCTCGAAGATTTAATCTCGGATGATTTAAAATATCGCAATCGCCAGCTTAAAAAACTTCAGGAAGAAGTCCTTGATCTGGAAGATATGGATGAAACCGTATCGCTTACCGATTTTACACTGGACGACTTCCGGATAGAACTCTTAAGTTATATTACGGCAAACCGTGAAAAATTGGAAAATGCGCCTTTTGGGCTTTATGCCGTTGTGCCTTCACCAGCCGCCACAGCATATCATGCAAACACCGATAAAAGTTTTTCTCCGGCGGAAAGTGAGATCATCAGACCAGGTGTTATTTATTGCCTTAGGCAAAAAGGCAAAACAGATGGAAACGAAGAAATAAATCCGCTGCAGCCCTACTTCCTTGTTTATATACGCGATGACGGCACGGTGAGATTTAATTATACCCATGCCAAGCAGATTCTGGAAATATACAGGCTTTTGTGCCAGGGGCAAACCGAACCCTATCAGGCATTATGCGAGATCTTCAACGTTGATACGGAACACGGGCAGAAAATGGACAAGTATGCCGGCCTTTTGAAGACAGCCGTTGAAGAAATCAGCCGCGTTTTTAAAAAGCGCGGCACACAGAAACTCTTGACTGACCGCAGTGCGCTCATCATTCCCAAAACAAAGCAAATCAATGAAATGGACAACTTTGAACTGATAACCTGGCTTATCGTGAGGTAAAAATGCCGCTGACCGAAAAAGAACTGGCCGTCATCCTGCAGGAGCGCGAAGGATACCGCATTGAATTTAAAGAGCGCCTTGCCAATCTTGATAAGGAAATGGTGGCGTTTGCCAATGCGTCCGGCGGCAGAATTTTTCTGGGCATTAACGACGACGGCGAAATCATCGGGACGGCCGTTGACAACAAAATCAAAAGTCAGATACAGGACATTGCCAACAATTGCGACCCGCCGATAAAAATCAGACTGGAAGAATACAAAAATATTCTGGTGATTGACGTTCGTGAGGGCGCCGATAAACCGCATCGCTGCGCGAGCGGTTTTTACACCCGCACGGGACCGAACTCGCAAAAACTCAGCCGTGATCAGATTGTCAATTTTATTCAGGCGGAAGGCAAAGTCCGTTTTGACGAACTGATGAAAAGAGACTTTACCACAAGAAATATGGACGCGGAGAAGATGAAAAGGTTTCTGGCAATGTCCGGGATTTCTTCCGTTCTTGACAAACCGCTTTTGTATAAAAATCTGGGGATTGGCGAGCTTCAGGAAGGCAAAGTACTTTTCAACAATCTGGCCGTGCTCTTTTTCGCGAAGAACCTGAGCGAAATTTATTATCATACGGTCGTCACCTGCGCTCTTTATAAAGGAAAAGAAAAATCGACTGTGCTGGATCGCAAGGATTATAATATCGATCTGGTCACCAATGTTGATCTGGCTATGAATTTCCTCAAACAGTATCTGCCCGTGCGCTATGTGTTCACGGGGGAACTGGCCCGAAAAGAAATACCGGAATTGCCTTATGAAGCGTTGCGGGAAGCGTTGATTAACGCCGTGGTGCATCGCGATTATTTTGAGAAGGGCGCCAATGTGATGATGGAAATATTTGACGATCGCATCGAAATTACAAATCCCGGCGGTCTGGTCAAAGGGTTGACGCCGGAAAATTTCGGCAGGGTCAGCATGTTGCGCAATCCGGGGATCGCCAACCTGTTTCAACGCATAGACTACATTGAAAAAATGGGCACGGGCATTGAAAGAATCAAACTGGCGCTGAAAGCCGCAAAAGTTCCGCAAGTGCGCTACGAGTTTAATCCGGTTTATATCAAAGCCGTTTTCCGCCGGCCCAAAACGTCTGCCGGTGCGACTACCCAAGAAGCTACCCAAGAAACTGCCCAAGAAACCACCCAAGAAAAAATTATACACCTGATCAGGAACAATCCGTCCATCACGCGGAAAGATCTGGCCGATAAAACAGGCCTGACTCCGGACGGCGTGAAGTATCATTTAAATATGCTGAAGAAGCAGGAAAGAATCAAACACACCGGCGCAACAAAAAAAGGCAAGTGGGAATTGATAGAATAAATATTTACGAAGTTTTGTTTTATTGTCATAGCGAGCAGACCCCTGGTCTGCGTGGCAATCTTAAACCATGCGATTGCTTCACTTCGTTCACAATGATCGAAGTCATGTGATCTAAAAGGACAAAAACAATGACTGATTTGGAAACTAAACATAAAATCGAAGCAGCCCTGAAAACATTTTCATTGGGAAATTTATCTGAAAACGCTTTGGCGCTTTTTAGCGTGCTGGGCTACAACACCGACCGGCAGGCGCCGCTGGATAAACCCAATTACGCAAATTTTAAAGAGACCTTCTTTATATCGCAGTCAAAATTCAATGAAGAAAAAGCCCGGGTAAAAGACTGGCAATATGTCGATCTTCTTTTTCAACTTTCCAAGGAGGAAATCCGCAAGCAGATATCCCTGTTTGATACGAAAAAAGTCGATCAAACCATTATTGAAACCTATCTGTTTTTTGCCATTTCGCTTTCCCAAGACCAATACAGCCGGACGGAACTGAGCAACATCACACGGGAGGTCAATCGATTGTTTCCCATGCCCGTCATGATTCTGTTTAAACATGGGCAATATCTCACGTTGGCCGTCATTAATCGCCG